>CANEVK010000047.1 GCA_947442115.1 Bacteriovoracaceae bacterium
TGGTAATAGCTGATTAAGAAAGCCTTCTTTTATTTCAGATGAATACTCCTCATAGGCCCGAAAGTTCTCAGAAATAAACATGACTTTTATAGAACCTGGCTTCTTAGAACCTATACATAAATCGATCGTTTTTTGGTCAAGGCAGAGATTTTGCTTGAGCTGATCAAATTGAGAGAAAGTCTGAATATCATCCCAAGTTGGGTCAGCTTTAAGATGAATTTCTCCTCCGGGAATTTTAAGCGCTGTTTTATTTTCATCTTGAAGTTTTTCCTTGGCAAATCTTTCAAGAGACTCAATCACTTGAGCTTTTTCACTAAATTCAACTGGTGAAGGAATATCTTGATTGGCCGAGCGAGGAATTCTTGGTACTTCATTTACCCAGTTCACCTCACCAAAAAGCGCCTGGGCAAAAGTAGAGGGCTTATGCCCCTCCCTGAGTCTCAATAAATTTCGATTAAATAAATCCTTCATACCTATCTTTCTAGCATAGAGTGGCCGATATTTCCTAGCGCTAAAAATCCTAAATTGCTTGGGCCATCAACCGAAAAGTCCATTAAGTGAGGAGATTTTTATGTCTGATATTGATTTTAAATTTGAAAATTTCGAAGAATACTTTGGTGGAGCGGAACAAGTAAAAAAAACCATTGATGAATGTAAAGTCTGTGGCTCTAAACTACTCCTTTCGCATATGCCAGATTATAAAAACCTTCTCGTCCAAGAAACAGCTCGCTGTATGGACTGCGGTTGTGGGAATCGTCGAGTCATTCACGTTCTTAATTAATTTTTTATGTCCCCTTGAAGATGCGACCAAATAGCCTTTGCTTGGGGACTTTTTAGACCAAAGTAATTCATTAATTCTGTGACACTGAATTCTCTAAGTTCATCTAATGATATTGTTAATTGAGAAAGGACTTTCTTCTTACTCTCTTCACCTAATCCGTGGACCTCGTCTAACCAACTTGACATGACTCTTTTCGATTCAGCTTTATGATGCAATTTTCTTGAAAACCGATGGGCCTCATCTCTCATGCTGACAATAATTTTAAATAACGAAGGACACTTGGAGAGGATATAAGGATTTAATCGACCAGGAATGATAAGTCTCTCTTCTGATCGGGCCACTTCCTTCGCCTTGTAATCTCCACTCGTCAGGTCTTTGGATTTTGCAATTCCAACGACTGGAACATCAATCTTAAATTCTTTTAAAACTGCAATCACTGTATTGACTTGAGCGACACCTCCATCAATCACAAAGACATCAGGCAAACTACCATGATCAATCCTTCGCGAGATGACTTCTCTCATCATAGCAAAATCATTATTTCCCTCAGGCCTAGTCTCTAAGTGATAGTAGCGGTACTTCACTTTATCTGCGACACCTTCCTCAAACACAATCTGTGAAGCTGTAGGTGAAGAGCCTTGCCAAATGGCCACATCATAACACTCTAAAAGCCGTGGTCTTTCTTTTAGACTTAGTAATTCTTTGAGTTTATTCAGACCAATATAAACACTGTCCATATTCGCTAGTCTTACACGTTGAGATTCTTGTGCATGCTTGCGGCACATTTCAATGAGTGGATGATATTTTTTCGTGCGACTTAAAACTTTTTCGATACCAAGAGTCACTAATGCATCTCGAAACTCACTCACCTCTTCTTCAGCAAAATCTAAAACAACTATTTGAGGATTGACTTCATCAGCGACAGAATAATACTGCATGATTTTGGTGAGAATCTCTGCTCCTAATTCCTCAATCATTTCACTTTTAATAAAATTAAAATTTTTCTGTCCTAAAAGCATTCCTGAACGAATGAGATAAATACTTAAATCAACCTCCTCCTCGCCATCCCAGAATGACCATATATCAATATTTTTATCTGAATCAATGGATTCAACTTTTTGATCATAAGATTGAGTCAAGAAAGTTTCAAGAAACTGTAAATAGTCTCTTGTGATGGCTGCCATTTCAAACTCTTCGGCTTCTGCCAAATAATCCATTTTTGTTTGAAGTTTTTGGATCGTTTTCTTTGATTTACTGGGACCTTGAAATAAACCAAGGGCCAGGACTAAATCCTCTTCATACTGCTTATGCTCAATCAGTCCCACACAAGGGGCAGAACACTGCTTCATCTGATGAAGTAAGCAAGGCGTTTTTCTTGATTTAAATTCTGTTAATGAACAATCTCTTAGGGCGAATGACTTTGTTAGAATTCTTAAAACCATTGAGATATTTGACCCACTTGGAAATGGTCCGTAAAACTCTTTGCCTTTGGCTTTTTTAGGACGACGAACATATTCAAGACGAGGATAGGCTTCATTCCAATTTATTTGGACATAGGGGTAAGACTTATCATCTCTCAATCGGATGTTATATTTTGGTGAATGTTCTTTGATTAGGTTATTTTCCAGGACAAATGACTCTGCGTCAGAGCGAGTCATGATGAAATCAAAATCACTGACGTGACTCACCATATACTCTGTTTTTAAACTTTTGGCAGACTCATTAAAATAACTAATCACTCGGGATTTTAACTTCTTGGCCTTACCGACATAAATCACCCGACCATTCTTGTCCTTCATTAAGTAACAACCTGCCTCCTGTGGCAAAGATTGGGCCTTATCAAGTAATTTAAGTTTCGTCGTCATCGTTTGAGTTCACTTTACGGATAATGCGCATCTAGGGTATAATAGATAGGTTATGCCCGAATGATGCGTTCTCTGGTTCGCTTCAATTATAAACTAAAAGGAAAAATATGTCTCAGTTAACGGTTGGTAAGGATGTTCTCTCTTACTGCACCAAATGTAAGCTCAATCTGGGCCACATTATCGTTGCGATGAAAGATGCTACACATATTGCAAAAGTTAAATGCAACACTTGCGGATCTCTCCATTCATTTAAAGATCCTTCACTTTCCTCAAAGCAGAATAAGACACGCACTAAGGCCCGTGGAATTACACCTTCAAAAGTTATTTCAGTCTCTGATCTTTGGATGGAAAAAATGTCTAACACGAAAAAGAAATCCACTCCTTATGCCATGGATTCAAAGTTCAATCAAGGAGACGTCATTGATCATGTTAAATTTGGTCCGGGAATAGTTGAGAAAGTTGTAGATGATAAAATTGAGGTCATCTTTAGACATGAAATAAAAACTCTAGTTCATAACAAATAATAAAAGGGGCATTAAGCCCCTTTTTTTTTATTCAAATTGATCTTTCTGCTCTCTCTGCTCATCCTGATTATCCTGATCATCATAAAAATCTAAACTATCTTCCAAGTCATAATCAGCATCTGTGACCTGTTCATCGAAGGCGTAGGATTTATCCTGCATTGATGCATCTTCATTGTCCCAAACTAAATCTTGGGCCCGCTGTGATGTATTCTCGATTGGAGTTTTCGTTCGAGGAGCAGTTCCTACATTTTCACTTGAATTTACGTTTTGAATTTTGTCACTGGCCTCAGAGGAATTGACCTTTTTAGTCTTGGAATTGAGATTTAAAATTTTTTTATAAAAGTTAATAACGTTTTCTTTGAACATAAGCACCTCACTGTTAATGGAGTGTTATGCAGCTTTAGTGCCGGCCAAAAAAAAGGGACATCCGAAGATGTCCCTTATGATTAAAATATTTTAGTAAAGTTTAGTTTCCACCGTACCATCCACCGCCGCCGCCAAGGTTAAGGTTTGCACCAAAACTTGCACCAGCATTGTATGGACTAAAGTTAGCATTATAGCCACCGTAGCCGCCACCATAGCCGCCACCGTAACCAGCTCCACCACTCATCCCCATCTGATATGAGACACCTTGATTTTGAAGCATTTGATCGTAGCTTGAAGTCTGCTGACTAGCAGCCCAGTAGTTACCTTGGCCACCGTAGTATCCGCCGGCGCCCCACTGGCCAGCTCCAGATCCCCATCCACCTTGACCCCAACCGCCTTGACCCCAACCACCGCCTGCAACACCACCAGCAAAATAGCCACCATTGACATAACCACCAGCAACACCAGCAGGGTATCCGCCAGAAACACCAGCAGGGTATCCGCCAGAAACACCAGCAGGGTAACCACCAGCAACACCACCAGCAATTGAAATACCATTTACATAACCACCAGCAACACCAGCAGGGTAACCACCAGCAACACCAGCAGGGTAACCACCAGCAACACCAGCAGGGTAACCACCAGCAACACCAGCAGGGTAACCACCTACAGCATATCCACCAATCGCTCCGGCGACGACTCCAGCGGGAACTCCGCCAACACCGTATCCGCCAACACCATATCCGCCAATAGATCCGGCCACGATTCCAGCGGGAACTCCGCCAACACCATATCCACCAATAGCTCCGGCCACGATTCCAGCGGGAACTCCTCCAACAGCATATCCACCAACGGCTCCACCGACGACACCACCAGCTCCATACGGATTATAAGCACCGTATGGACCCATGAGTCCACCGAGGAACCCATTCGAATAACCAGCTCCACCCCATGCACCCATTGCGCCATGACCTAGTCCACCGAACTGATTCACCTCAAAGCCATTACAGCCCATGGCCGCTTGTTGATCCGGAGACATGGCCGGAAGTTCATTGGCCTGAAGGTACTGAAGATAATTATTGTTATGGATCTGACACTGTTCTAAACCAGCAGCAGCTGCACTGGCCCAAGCTTCTTGACCCTTGATATAGGCGCGACCATTAAAGTACGCCCCAACAGCACTTCCTGCTCCCAGGAATAAACCACCAAGAGCATCACCGAGCCATGAATTATCACGTCCACGACCACGGCCTCCACAATTCACACAACCATCATAGTTATAGCGGCCTTGAATATCTGCATAATCAGAACCCATACAACCTGAAGGATTCGAACTTGAAGCACAAGCAAAGCGAGCGTTAGCTCTCATCCAGTTATCACAAGCTGTTCGGTCACGTCTTCTGTTTGAAGTACAATAGGAAGGAAGTTGAACTGAACCGTTAGCATTGCCTTGAATGACAACATTACCGTTTCCGTTACCTCCGTTACTAATAACCACTCCACCATTCGGATACGTTGTAGTTGATCCATTTGGGCAAGGAGCTCCATTATTTCTTCTGCCAACTTCTTTACCATTTTTGTCATAACAGATTTCTAGATTGGTAATGATGTTGGTTTGAACAACCGGTTTTTTATTATTTGAAACTTGAGTTTTAAACTCTCTGTGGAGATCGTCTTCACTGATATTGTAATAGCTCATGTTTTTATAAAGACATTCGTAACATCTTTGTGGTCTTTTAAAAGTTCCATTCTTCCTTTGACGACAAGCCCTGAAACATGGAGAGCCTTTGGCAATCACAAGCTTGGCATTTACACAATAAATGTCGTCCTTTAGATCGCGATCATTATCGTCATTGTCGTTGTCACCTTTGTCACCTTCACCTTCACCTTTGCCTTTGCCTTTGCCTTCACCTTTGTCATTTCCGTTTGTTACATTAATATTTAGTTCCTTAGAAATCCGATTGAGTTCTTCTTGTAATTTTTTGTCATCACAAGTCTTTTTTTCGTTTACCCCTTCTCGAATGTAGACACCGTCTGATTTTTTGTCAGAGTATTTACATCTCCAAAATTCACACTCACCTACTTTAAAAAACGTCGATTCTCCACCATTTCTATCACAGGCTTCAATAATCGCATCATTGGCAACTGGTATTGTAGGAGGATCGGCAAGCGCACTCATGGAAAATAAAACAAGAGTGATTAGAAAAATTTTGTTCATCATTTTCATATGTCCTACCCAATTTATATTCTCCATCAATAATCGGAGAATTTCTTATCTTAAATAATAGCACCTGATAGAAATGGGGCATCTCTGGGCAAAAAAATCCCTTCAAGACCCCACCTTCAAGCCAGTATCGGAAGAATGTCTAAAAGACTTTAGTCTTTGTATGACTAGAATCTTTGATCAATCTGCTGTAATCTCAGCTCGTTATGGATATTTTTTCAAACAATATTTTTGAATGGCTTACTCTCCTCGCCTTAATTGGCGGCGCGATCTACACGCTCAAAATTATTGGACAAGAGAAGTCTAGCTTTAAGCAAGAGTGCTATGAAGTGCAGTTTGCAGATTTGGCCTTGATGATTCCCAACTGGTGGTCCCTAACTGAAAAAACGGATCATCTTATCAAGTTTGAGAGGACCGATACCCGCTACGACTGGTATGCAAACTTTTGCTATTTTCCAGATCATCAAAATAAAGAAATGCCTCTGCTCTTAGAGGAAAAGTTAAATTTAGAAGGTATCGAATTTGATATGGATGTGGTTTTTGAAACTGATTCGCGAGTTTTATTTAGAGACGATCAGATTCAAGAACAGTTTCAAGAAGTCATTCGAGTTGAAGGCAAAGCCTCACAAAATGTGGTGGATCGAATCTATTACGATATCTATTTGATGCGAAGACTTGGTGATAAAGGATATTTTATTTTTGAAAGTCGAAGCTCAGTGTTGAATGGATTAGTAGAAGGTCCCTACTTCGAAGAGAGTTTATCGGAACTAAGTTTCATCCTTGAATCCTAGCTCCGTTAAACCTTAATTACGCTTAGGCGCAAAACCGCGAATTTTATCAATTGTAAAATCAATGAGCTCTTCATCCGAAGCAAAAACATCCTCAACGAGCTCATTTGAGAGAAGAAAGTTTTTAACTCTGATGGCGATGTTATGGAGGGACTCCATCAAGTAAAGCCCACCAATATTCTCGCCATTAAAAGATTTAATAATTTCTTTACGAGCATGGTTAAACATTTCTGTCTCAGTAATATCACCTGGAATATCTTCACCAAATTTCTCTTCTACCTCTTCAATCGCTTGCTCCTTGATATTTTCATCAGTCGCAAAGCTAACACCATACTCTGTAGCAAGTGCTTCAATCAGATCAGCTCGCGCATCAGCCGCAAAATCAATCATCTCGGCCTGCTTAAGGTGGTTGATTGTATAAGTCGAGAGCGCTTTAAGCGTTTCAAAATCAGTTTTCATTTCATCGTCCTTAATAAAGGTATTACATTATCAGGATAACTAAAAAGTGGCTGCCGTACAAGATAAAGCGTTGAAATTTTTTAACTTCTTTTCACTTTTTTAAGAATTTTGCTCACAAAACCCTCCACGGCAGATCGCTCACCGAAAATCAGGAGGGACAGAGCGTAGACCACCAAAATCCCCAGCATTTGTGATCCTAAGATTAAGGCTTTGAGCCAGATTGATTGATTAAAAAAATCGACCATCCCCCATAAACTGAGGGAAGCCCAGGCCAGTGATGTAGCGACGATGATCTTAAGAATTCTTGTGTTGAGATAAAAATCCAAAGGTAAGTTCAGTGTCTTCTTGAGAGTAATACTCAGGATTAAGGCATTCACCAAAACAGACAACGTTGTGCCAAGGGCCAGAATTTTAAAACCGTAACGAGGTGTCAGTAATAAACAAAAACTTATGTTGAAAGCTATTGAAACAAGCGAGGCGAGAACGGGAACTTTTTGGCGATCAAGCGCATAAAAAGTGGGTACGAGAATTTTATAAAGGCCATAGAAAGGGAGTCCAATGGCGTACATTCTAAGCGCCATTCCAGTATAGAGCGTACTCTCTCGATCAAACCGCCCTCTTTCAAAAATGAGATTAACGATTTCATCTGATAGGCCATACAAAATCACGAGAGCTGGCATGACTGTCACAAAGGAGAGAAAATAGCTTGAGGCCAGGGTGGATTTTGCCAAAGACTTATCACCCTTTTTCCAGGCTTCTGAGAAATGCACTAAATTTGAGTTACCGATGGAGACAGAGAGAATGCCGACAGGTAGTTGGAAAAGTCTAAAACTGTAGTTAAGCCATGAAGTGGCCCCAACAAGTGTGCCTGTGGCCAAAATAGTCGTCACTAAGAGATTTATCTGAGTTGCAGCAAAACCAAAAAGTCCGGGTCCAAGTAAACGGAATACTTTTTTTGATCGCTCACTCCAAAACTTTTTTGGCCACATGGGTTTTAAGTGATACTTATAAATGAGAGGAAGCTGAACTGCTGCTTGCATAAATCCACCCAGCATGGCGCCAATACCCAACGAATAAATCGGCTCCATCCCTTGGGACGCAAGAAATCCGCTCAAACCTAACATGCAAAAAATACTCATGACATTATACGAAGCTGGGGCCAGAGCAGGAATAAAAAAGACTTTGAGAGAATTCAGCACACCCATAAAGAGTGCAGCGAGAGAAACAAAAGTTAAAAAGGGGGCCATGATCCGAGTTAAGTTCACTGTAAGATTAAATTTATCTGGATCATTTTTAAAGGCCGGTGCAAAGAGAGAAATAAGTTCAGGCGCAAAAATCATAATCCCAAGACAAATAGAGCCAGTAATAAAAAAGAGTAACCAAAAAAGTTGCCACATGAGTTCGCGACTCTTCTCTTTAGACTCTTGATTGGCCTCTACAAAGGTGGGAACAAAGGCCGAAGAAAAAGCTCCTTCAGCAAAAAGATCACGCAATAGATTAGGAATTCTATAGGCGACTAAAAAAGCATCGGTTAATCCAGAGGCGCCAAAATAGGCGGCCATCACTTGCTCTCTGACAAGTCCAAGTATGCGTGAAAAAAAAGTGGCAATCGCCATTTTCAGAGATGATTTTAAAACTGACATGAATTTATTTTGACTCAGACGCAAGCGCTTGCCTATTAAAACTCATCTTAATTTTAAAGTTTAATGATCAACTACTGGTCCTATTTCGCCCCGATGAAGCGTCGGGGCAAGTGCTTTAAATATCACAAGCAACTGAGTAAGAGACTTTTTGATACTACACTTCTCTTACTTTCCCTCTCAAAAAGGCTAGCCGATGTTAGGAGATTAACACTTACAATCATAGGGGCGTTTTTGATACGATGGTCTCAAGCAGGATGCTGGAAAGGTGCATCCCTCACAACTTCAGGAAGAAGTTTATGGATCGCACCTCATTGTCACACACACAACAGCTATCAGGAAACAAGAAGTTTCCTGAGCGAGACACAAGGAGGACCACATGTTTCTTGCCATCGCAGTTGAATCCAAGCAGCATCCCCAAAACCACAATGATTACCGCGTTTGGTATCTGGAAATTGATGAATGCGGTCAGGTTGTTAGTGTGGGTGTGAAAAGCAAAAAAGAATTAGTTGAGAACCTGTTTGAAAATTATCGAAAGAGCGGTAAATCAAATTGGCGGGCCTTCACCAAAGGGGCCGAAAAATCCTCACCCGTAGAAATTTTTGATTTTGTTTCCATGAACATGCACGACAATACTCATTTTGGAAATTTACCTAGCTTAAGTGAATTTCAGCATGTTCTTGATGCACTTCAGACTCGTTTAGAATTTCGCTCAATTGCCTAATGCATCGTTCCCTCCCAGGATATGCATTAAGGCCTTTCCAGGGGTGAGTGGCAGACTATGCCACTCACCTTTTTTTATTAATCTTTAAATACCTTTCATCTAAAAATTCTCACTTTCTAAGCCTTAAATTCCCATATTAAAAATCGTATGATGAAGCGACACACACACATTCAACACTTCTTAATGAAGTAAAGGTTTACCTATGAAAACGATGGCGATAATTGGGGCGCAGTGGGGTGATGAAGGAAAAGGAAAAATAACAGATTTGCTCGCAGAAAAAAGTGACTTGGTCGTTCGCTACCAAGGAGGACACAATGCGGGTCATACGATTTGGGTAAATGGAAAAAAAACAGTTCTTCATGTTATTCCTTCGGGAGTTCTCCACCCTCACTGTATGTCAGTGATTGGCCATGGAGTTGTTTTAGAGCCAGAAAATTTTTTGACTGAACTTAATAAAATAAAACAAATCACAAGTATCTCTCCGGAAAATCTTAAAATTTCATCAACAGCAACAGTCATCACTCAATTCCATAAATTACTTGATGGTGTCAGAGAATCACAAGGCCCTGAGAAAATAGGAACTACTGGAAAAGGAATCGGTCCTGCTTATGAAGATAAAATCAGTCGCCGAGGCATTAAAGTCAAAGACTTGCTCGATAAAGACACACTGATCAAAAGATTAGGCATTGGTTATTCTGAGAAAGCGATCCTCTTTAAACATCTCTATCAAGTTGAAGTTCCAGCGATTGAAGAAGAGGTTGAGCGTCTCTTTAAACTTGGCCAAGAAATGAAGGATTACATCTGCGACACCTTTAGTCTCATTGATAAAAGTCTTTCTGAAGGAAAAAAAATACTTTATGAAGGAGCTCAAGGGATCTTACTCGATATTGACTATGGAACGTATCCCTATGTCACTTCTTCCTCAACATCGGCCTCAGGCATTTTTTCAGGAGCAGGAATTCCTCATCATCATCTTGATGAAGTCATTGGTGTCGCCAAAGCTTATACAACAAGGGTCGGTGAAGGACCTTTTCCGACTGAGCTCTTTGATGAGATTGGTCAAACAATTCAGCTCAAAGGCAATGAGATTGGTGCCACCACAGGACGAAAAAGAAGATGCGGATGGCTAGATATCCCTCTTCTTCGCTACGCCATAAAATGCTCACAACTCACCTCAATTGCACTGACTAAATTAGACATCCTCTCTAACTTGTCTGAATTAAAAGTTTGTTATGCTTATGAAGTCAATGGCAAGAGAGTGGATTGTGCTTATCCAGGCATTAATCTTTATGAGGCGCGCCCACTGTTTAAAGATTTCACTCCTTTCAAAGATGACTTTCAGGATTCTAAAACGAGTAAAGAACTTGATCAGTATCTAAGTTTTATCCAAGAAGCTTTAAATTTACCGATCAGTATTTATGCCTATGGCCCTGATCGTCAGCAGGTGATTTTTAAGAAAAAGTTATTCTGATTTAACTTTTATTAATGAAGTGAAAAACTTTCCGTCTTAAGAAGAAAAGACAAAACGGCCATAATGATCTTAGGAGGATCTTATGGTCGTTTTCAAGCTTAGTGTTTTTATACTTTTTTACTTCTGCACTAGAATGGCATTTTCTTAGTGAATAATAATTTCACCAATAAGTGTTCCACCCACATAATTTTTCATCAATACGGGATGAATTGAGTTTTTAAGATCAAAATCTGATTTCACTCTGACTTTCAAATAATGGCTCGAGTATCCTTCCCAATAACCATCGACCTGACTTTCAAAGAGAACCTCTGTTGACTTGCCGACCTGATTAAAAGAAAACTCATCTAATTTGGCCTGACCTAACATCATCAGCGTTTTTACACGTTCTTTTTTTACGTTGCTTTGAATTTGATTTTCTAGTCTTGCAGCAGTTGTGCCTTTGCGTTTTGAATAAGGAAAAATATGAAAGTGAGTGATCGGCCCAGAACGCAAGAAATTAAATGTTTCCAAGAACTGCTCTTCTGTCTCACCAGGATAGCCAACAATCACATCGGCCCCAAAAGCTGCTTCAGGGAAGTAACTCTTAACCATGTGTGTGATGTTTTGATAATCACTCGTTGTATATTTTCTTCTCATGGAAGATAAAATCGCATCTGATCCACTTTGAAGTGGAATATGAAAATGATTTTGATATTTTCCTGAAGCCTTAAGAACTTCCAGAAGCTCTTTAGTGATAGTGTTTGGTTCAACAGAACCTAACCTTAATCTTTGAATTTGAGGCAGGTCCACAATCGCCCTCACAAGGTCAGTTAACTTCTCACCACTGGCCGTTTCGTATTCACCAATATTAACACCCGTTAAAACAATTTCTTTAAAACCTTGAGCCGCAAGGCCATGAGCTTCTTTGAGCGCCTCATTAACTGAAATCGCCCTCGATCTGCCACGGGCAAAGGGAATAATACAAAAAGAACAAACGTAGTTACATCCGTCCTGAATTTTTAAAAAAGCTCTGGTGTGTGAATCAGCTAGTGTCGTCGCTGCTCCTTGAAAATCAGACGTTTTATCAATATGGATCTGAAGATCATCTTCAGATTCAAGATAATCAAAAACTTTATATTTCTCAGATGTTCCTAAGATAAGATCTACACCTTGCATCTGTTTAATTTTATCTGCTTCCATTTGAGCATAGCAGCCGGCCACAACAATTTTGGCCTCAGGAGCGCTGGTTTGGGCCTTACGGATTAAGTTTCGACAACTGGAATCAGCATCATCAGTGACGGTACAAGTATTGAGAAAAACCA
>CANEVK010000048.1 GCA_947442115.1 Bacteriovoracaceae bacterium
CCTACTACAGTATTGCCGATAAGAATCTCATTAAGCTCATTCAATCGATGCAGAAAATTTTTTGTGAATAAGGATAAGAAATGAAGGCCAGTTTAAGTTGGAAGCAGAAAATGCAGTTTGAGTGTCAGAATAATGAGCATAAAACAATTATTGATGCGACTCCTGAACATGGCGGAGATTCATCAGCACCATCACCTAAAGAGCTTGTGTTAAACGCCATGATGGGTTGTACGGCCATGGATGTGGTTTCTATTTTAACTAAAATGCGCCAGGAGATCACAAGCTTTGATATGGAAATCAATGCTGAGAAAACGAAAGCACACCCTGTTCACTTTAAAACGGCTGAACTCATTTTTAACCTCAAAGGAAAAATTGAAGCAGATAAGGCCATGCGGGCGGTGGATTCTTCTTTAACAAAATATTGCGGTGTGAATTATATGATTTCTAAAACATGTCAAATTACCTTCAAAATTATCTTAAATGAAGAAATAATCAAAACGGGGCCTGTAGTTTTCATAGAACCCCAACAGGAGGAGTCATGATGCAAAAGAATATTCATCCGATTGAAAGAGTGGTCAGAGTTGTGGTTGGAATCGTTCTCACTACAATGGCCTTTATTGGCCCGGCCAATCCATGGTTCCTTCTAGGTATGATACCAGTTCTGACTGGGGCCATTGGATGGTGTCCCCCTTATCAACTTTTAGGTATCAACACCTGTAAAATGAGAAAAACCTAGGTGATGGGATTTTTGAAGAAAAATTTTTTTCTTTTTCTCATGATGGGATCCATTGGGATGACCATCGAAATTTTTTTTACAGCTTTTTACGATATCATCATTCATCATCAAGATAATTTATCTTTAAAGGGAGCATCCTATGTGTGGATGCTTCCCATTTATGGACTCACGGCCTATGCCTTTCCCCCTCTGATAGAGAGATTTAAAAACTGGAACTTTTTTATGAGAAGTTTCTTTTTTGCGATCGGCATTCTGGTCGTTGAATATATGATGGGAGCCTTACTCAAGTTTTTGACTTGCTCCTGCCCCTGGGAATATAAGGAAGGTTGGCATCTTCATGGTTTTATAAGATTTGATTACTTTCCCCTTTGGATGATTTTTTCCATGGGAATCGAAAAAATCCTTGTCTGGTTGACCCCTAGACTTCTTTGGAAGGATGAGTAAGTCATTGGTTCAAAAACATTTTAACTTGTTCAGCACTCATGGCCCCACTTTGGCGTCTTAATTCTTTGCCATTTTTAAAAAGAATCGTACAAGGGATACCCCGTATACCTAACTGGGCGGAAAGTTCCTGCTCTGATTCAGTATTTATTTTTAAAAAGAGTGCTTGAGGATTTTCAAGAGAAGCCTTTTGGTATTCCGGGCCATAGGATCGGCAAGGGCCACACCAGCTGGCCCAAAAATCAACAAGGACAGGACCATCAGCTTTTTGAAGTATTTTTTGAAAGTTGCTCGTATTAACTTCTGCAACATTTCCATGAAGCTTGAGGTTTGTTTGGCATTTGCCACAAACAGGAATTTTGTTAGTCACTTTTGAGGTGTCAATTTTATTTAAGGCC
Source organism: Bacteriovoracaceae bacterium (assembly GCA_947442115.1). Lineage (GTDB taxonomy): Bacteria > Bdellovibrionota > Bacteriovoracia > Bacteriovoracales > Bacteriovoracaceae > Peredibacter. The sequence continues at coordinate 1,576 of CANEVK010000048.1, forward strand.
TTGCAATTCGGACATTCAGAAAAAATCTGACTCATTTTATACCTCCTGAAGTTCATTTGAGAGTTGAAACCAACTCTTATTTATTCTGTAAGCATCAAATCCTAACTTTCTTAGTTGTGAAGTCACCTCATGAGACATGACGCACATCCGACCTCGGCAAATCACAATGACAGGCCTTGAAGTGGGGAGGAGATGCTTTTGTTTTTTTAATTCAGAGAAAGGAATATGAAGTACATATTTTTTATAAATCAAATCAATATCATGCACTTCATCTTCCGGACGAACATCCAGAAGGGTTAATTTCCTCGATTTAATCAAATGAAGCAGTTCTTCATTGGATTTAGGGTATTCAAGTGATTCTTCATAAAATTCTTTTGAGTTAATTATATTCTCGGGATGATGGGCCAGTGATAAATTTTGGATCTCTTCCCAAAAAGTCTTAAGACTTGGATGCGCTAGTGAGTAAATCCTTTTCTGGGCAAGAGTTTCGTTTTTAAGCAGACCCTCTCTTTGCATCTTTTTAAGATGCATGGATGTATTGGCCACAGATTGATCAATTTTGGTTGAGAGTTGCTCAACGGAGTGGGGGCCTTGAGTTAAAAAATGAAGGATTTTCAGTCTCACAGGGGAGGCCAGTGCGTTTAGTTGCGCCGCTAATTCATTAAATAAAAAACTTTGTCTTTCCTTAGCTTTTTCAAATGCTTTAGTCATGTTTTCATCCTTGCCTGAGATGATGATAAGGTGTATTATTCAATAAATCAATTGAATAAAGGAATATATGAGGACGCTCCCTTTTTTTGATCAAGATACCTCAACCATGACGTATCTTGTTTTTGATGAAAAAACGAAAGATTCAGTGGTGATTGATCCCGTTTGGGATTTTGATCCACCGTCAGGTAAACTCACAAACCGTTCCTTTCAACTTTTGGTTCAGGCGATTATAGAGAACGGATTAAAGTTACACTATATTCTTGAGACTCATGCTCATGCTGATCACATCTCATCCTCACAACTTCTCAAGTCTAAATTTCCGGACTCAAAAGTTGCTATAAGCGAAAGAATTAAAATTGTTCAGGAGACGTTTAAACATATTTTCCATATCGATTATTTAAAACCCGATGGACATGACTTTGATTATCTTATTAAAGATGACGAAATCATGAAGGCGGGGAGTCTTACTTTGAGAGCGATCCCCACACCTGGCCATACTCCGGCCTGCACGAGCTTTTTAATTGAGAATAACCTTTTTACTGGGGATGCCCTTTTTATGCCTGATTATGGGACTGGCCGCTGTGATTTTCCGAAGGGGAGTGCAGCCACGCTTTTTGACTCGATCAAAAAATTGTACTCGCTTCCTCAAGACACAGTTATTTATGTCGGACATGATTATCAACCCAATGGACGCTCACTGGCCTTTATGACCACCATTGGTGAGTCTACCCATCATAATATCCAATTAAAAATGACGACGACAAAAGATGAGTTTGTTCAATTTAGACAGGCCCGGGATAAAACCCTTAAGGCACCTAAATTACTTCTCCCAAGCTTGCAGGTGAATATTGCGGCCGGACATCTCCCTCCTAAAGAAGATAACGGAGAAAGTTATCTTAAACTGCCACTTAAAATAGTTGATTAAGGAATGAAATGAAAGATTTCTGGAATGAAAGATTTGGTAATGAGGCTTATTTTTATGGCAAGTCCCCGAATCAATTTTTAAAAGACTCTGCCCATCATCTGCCCCCATCATCTCGTATTCTTTGTCTTGGTGAAGGGGAGGGAAGAAATGCAGTCCATTTGGCGACTCTAGGCCACCAAGTGACGGCAGTGGATCTTTCGGATGAGGGAAAAAAGAAGGCCGAGCTACTGGCCCAAGAACAGCATGTTTCCCTTAATTATATCGTAGCTGATCTGGCTACCTTTGATTTCGGTGATCAAAAATGGGATGCCATTATTTCTATTTTTTGCCATCTTCCTCCAGAAACTCGTCAACTTGTTCATCAAAAAGTGATCAAAGGCTTAAAGACGGGTGGAAAGTTCATTATTCAGTCCTACAATCCCGAACAGCTCAATTTTAATACGGGGGGACCTAAAGACATTAATATGCTTTATACCAAAGAAATTCTTTTAAATGATTTTCCTGCCTTCTCTTGGAAAAAATTAGAAAATTCAATGGAAGAAATTCAGGAAGGGATAGGTCATCAAGGCATGAGTTCTCTTTTGAGTGGGATTGGCGTAAAATAATTCCATGTTTCACTCCCTTTGCTTTTATTCAAAAAGATCAGTTCAAGAGCTTGAGGCGATTTTGGTCCAGCACCAAGATGATTTTTCTTTGCTTTTAGAGGATACTTTTTCTGAACTTGAATTAGAACAATATGAGACTTTATTGGAGGATCTTTCTAGTCCCGTTGTGCAAACCTTATCTTCTGAACTTCAGTTTGATGATTTTGAAGTCCTTGAGAGTGAAGAAAAAGAGCAGCGTCGCCTTTTCTTGGAAGCTAAAGGTGCCTTGCTCTTAGAAAATGTCGCCAATCTTCATTTTAATCCCTTTCAGGTCACTTACATCAAGGAAATATTGAGAAGCTTAGATGATGTGCTGGTTGATAGGGGGGGATTTTATCCCTTGTTATCCAAGAAAGCCTTCCATGATTCTTTAAAAGGCTATAAGACTATTTTTTCTCTCTTAAAAGAAGAAGAGAAAGTTGTCCCCCAACCAAGTCTCGATTTTAATAATCCTATTGATATGATCATTTCCGATATCTATAAAGATTTAGCAAGACTTGAGGAAAATGGACTAACTTTTGAAACGAGCGATTGGTCTGAAAAGGTCAGATTGTTATATGTCTCATTGAAAAAAAATAAACAAAATGCCCAAACTCTTTTAGGCGAAACAAAATTATCCCCAAAAGATTTTGGGGATAATTTAGAAAAACTCAAATTTATGCTGAGGAAAATAAACTAGCTTTTAATTACGGAGTGAAAACTTTTTCTTTTTTGTTAAATCCAACCTTCAGTTGCTTCCATTCAAAAGCTTCCCCAAGAAGTTCCGCTTTAAGTTGATCTTGATCAACTTTTTGAAGAGGTAGTGTCAGTTCACCGGAAGTTTTGAGTTTCACGCCTGAGATGCTTACTTTTTTATCCGTGATAACTTCTACGCCTTTCTCGTTTGTCTCAGAGCATTTGAAAGTGAGCATTGAAGGTTCCACTTTAATTTTAGCAAATGATGTACAGTCTGCTTCCGCAACCTTTTTCCATTCTTTTTTAGATGGATCATAGAGGTGCAGGAGAGGCTTATCGCCCTGTTCAACTGTCCTCTGGGTCATAACGATTAATTTATTTTGTTCAGCACTGAAAAGTCCCACCACTTCTCGATGGGCCAATTCCCTTGGAAGCTGGATTTTCTGAGAAGACATTTTATCACTTGAAACTTCCATGAGGTATGTTTCAGGTTCCATGCCCTCTTTTTCCATTTTAACTCCAGCAAAAACACTTTTGCCTGCTGATGAGAGAGTCGTAAAAACTGGCGCCTGAGCACAAGCAGCTGTCGCTAAGAGAAAGCTTGCAAGTGTAATGAGTGGTATCTTTTTCATATATAGTCCTCTTATTTAAGTTTCTTTATGACTTTCTTCACTGAATCATTCAGCTCTTTAACCTCTTTAGGAGCAGCTCCATCACCACAAACTTCAGGAGGAAGTGGTGTATTGAGATTTGAGAATTTAAACCTTCCGCCCAGATTTGGATCATCTAGGGCCACGAGTTCATGACCCTCTTTTTTAATCGCCTGAATCCATTCTTTCAAATGCTCAACTGTATTGGCCTGAATATCATGGAAAAGAATAACTCCACCTTTAGTGGCACAAATATTTTTCAGCATCGTTGGAAGTAATGTAGGACGTTTTTTTGCATCCCAATCGTTGGTATCAATATCCCAACCCACATGGGAGAAACCCGCCTCTTTGACTGTTTTCATGATGAAATCATTTTTTTTCTGAACAACTTTATCTGAGGATATAAAGGAGCCGGCGCCATAAGGAAGTCTTAAAACGGGACTCAAGTAATCTTTAAGCAGGGGATTTGTTTTTCGAATGTTCGTTCGAATCTTTTCCTCACTAAAGGCAGGATGATTTAAGTGCTCATAGGTATGTGAGCCGATGTAGTGACCTTCACGCTTGGCGCGTTCTACCAGAGAGTAAGCAGTTTTCGTCTTGGGATTTGCTTTGCCTCCAGCAAAATGTGAACCTAGAACAAAAAATGTGCCAGGTACCTTTTCTTCTTTGAGGATATCTAGCACCTTGGGTGTTAACACTGCATGGGGACCATCATCAAAAGTAAGCGTTACTTTGTAGGTCTTTCCATCCGGGCAAGCGGCATGGAGTCCAGTTACAATTAGTCCAAGAAAGATAATTGGGATCTTTTTCAAGCTGTAGCCTTTGAAATAAGGGTAAAGATTCAATTAATAGGTTGGATTCTCTTCGGTTAGATGAGGTTAAAAGTTTAAATTCAGATGAGGAAATGTAATAATCTTGATAGGTTAATCAATCTCATGAGGGAATGACTGTCTGGGAGTTTTAATTTGAAAGTATCTTTTATTTCAGAGTTCGTGGGAACAGTTTTTTTAGTTATGATTGTTTTAGGATCTGGGATGATGGCAGAAGAGCTATTTCCAGGTCAAGTTGGCCTGGCATTATTGGCAAATTCAATGGCAACGGGGACCGGACTTTTTGTCTTAATCAACTGTCTTAGTGATTTATCTGGCGCACATTTAAATCCGGTTGTTAGTTTTATCGAATATTTATCAAAGAGATTAAAAACAAAAGAATTAATCATCTATGTGACGGCTCAAATGATGGGTGCCTATTTCGGAATTATTCTCACCCATACGATGTTTAATAGAACAGTTTTTGAAATCTCTGTTATCGAAAGATCTGGAACCCATTTGCTGATCTCAGAGTTGATTGCAACTTTCGGATTAATTTGTGTGGTTTTGCTGGCTTCTAAAAAAAATATTCAACTTATTCCTCAAAGTGTAGCCGCTTACATCACTTCTGCTTACTGGTTTACTTCTTCAACTTCATTTGCCAATCCGGCCGTCACGTTTGCGAGAACTTTTACAAATTCTTTTGGTGGAATGTCTCCGGCACATTATCTGCCTTTTCTAATTTTTCAATTTTGCGGAGGTCTTTTGGCCTGGTATGTGATGAAATTATTAAACCAAAAAGCCAAATAAAGTGAATGACTTCAAAGTAAGTACTTATTAAATAACAAAAAATGTAATGGATTTAAAGTGGCGGCCCAGACGGTCATCACCCGAACTTTTCACTCCTCGTAGATTACGGAGAAAAGGGCCTTAGTTTGAGGCAAATTGCAGCCAAAAAAGTTCACTCCCGCAGCACTATCCAGAAGAACTTGAAACGGGCGGATGTCCGGCTTCGTGCCGCTGGTCATAATTATGGTAATCCTGCTCAGTTGAAGTTTGGGTACAAGAAAATTGAGGGGAAGGTGATCCCCCATGAAGGTGAGAGACTGGTCGTAGAGGCCATCAAGGATTTCAAGGCCGATGGTTTAACTTACAGACAAATTGCAAAAAGGATGACGGCTTTGAAAATTCCTACCAAGAATGGAAAGGTAAAATGGCATCCGATGATGATCAAGAGAATTATCGATTTAATGTGACTGGCAAGACCCGTGTACCTGGCACCTTTTGGAGATATATCTCTTCGTTCAAGTGAAGGTATAATGGATGTAATTTAATGTCCCTAGGGAAAGAGTATGTTTTTATCTAAAGAGAACAAACAAAGAGTTAAGAACTTACTTGAAAAAGTTTTTAACAAAAATGATTCCACAGTCTTTCATTTTATTAAAGCGAGTAAAAAAGAATCAGATCATCAGTATCAAATTGTTTTTAAAACAAGAAAGAAGATCCCCTCTGAAAAAATCAAATCTGCTGAAAAATTATTAAAGAGCGAGTTTGATGGAGAAAACTGGGAATTACATCGCTGGAATGAAATTATCGGGAAAGTTATTCCTAAATCGAAAATCTATAAAGTCCCTTTTTTTGATACTCGAAATATTGAAGAAAGAAGTCCATGGAGAATTTGTCCTATAGGCGAACACTGGGTAAGAAGACATCCTAAAGATCTTAAATCCGGTAAAGTGACAGATCATGATGGGCACTGCAGACTGAATCCTAAAGGAAAAGATCTTTTAAAAACCGATGAGATTAAACGTATCTCAGAGCTAGAAATCTTTAAGAACGCCTCAGTAAAAGTTTCTGTAAACGACTTAGGGTATAAGAATGGAAATAAGTACAATGATCTCATTAGTGGGTGGTGTGCCTATTGGAATGAAATGCTTAAACCTGAAATTCCACTGCATCCAAACTATTTGAAGGCACTTATAGCCACAGAAAGCAGTTTTAATGAGAATCCTCCTCCTCCTACGAAAGACCACAAAGCTATTGGCCTCATGCAGATCATGCCAGAAACGATTGGCCATTTAGGCCCTCGTTCAAAAGATATTAAAGATCACTTCATTGACATCAGTCTAGAAGATGCTAGAGATCCAAGTGTCGCCATTGCTGCAGCAACGAGATGGCTTTTTAGAAAGCATCGACTTGTTAAAGGTAAGAAGAAGGGAACAACTTGGATGGATGCCCTTGAAGAATATAAGGGTATTACAAATCAAAAAGGGCCAAAGCCAGCCGAGATTCGCTTAAAATTAAATCAATTCTATAAAAAATTGCAGGAGCAGCTATAAATGAAGTCATTCATTTTATGCATTCTCTTTTTGACCCATGCTTGGGGAGAGTCCACACTTCAAAAAAAATATCCTCACGGTATTTTAACAGATGACTATGAGATTCTTAATGAGAGGGATTTACTGGCCGATATCGAAGATGCTAAGCCCACTTCATATAGAGTCAACGAATTTCAACCCGCTTATAGAAGATGGCAATGCTTTCCAACCAAAGATGTCTCTTTCAGTTATGATACTTGGAAAGACAATGACCCTATGGGGTCAGGAAGTATTACTGTGGATCTTTGTCTTTTTTCAATTGAAGTCAAGAATACTAAGCCTGCGCATTCCTACGGAGGAAGACGAGCCTACAGGCTTGCATTTTGTAAAGGATTAGAAAAGAACTGGAATCGTTTGACCAAAAATGCACCTTACGTTTGTTTAAATGGGCATCCAGAAAGTTTTGAGAATGGCAAAAAGAACTGGACTTGGGAACAATTCAAAACGTCTAAGGGATGTGAGTCTTATTTTCAGAGAAGCTGTATTCAATGATGATGAAGAAAATCGTTGATAACTTTCAAAATTGAAAAAACCATTAGCACCATTCTGCAAACCTTGTGACACTCAATCTATCCTCGGCTATCTCTCCAGATTACTCAGGAGGCCCCGATGTCAAAATCAAAAGAACTTGTAATTGAAAAGATGATTTACATTATTCGAGATCAGAAGGTCATGCTAGATAGCGATTTAGCAGAGCTATATGAAGTTGATACAAAAGTATTAAATCAGGCCGTCAAAAGAAATATCACTCGTTTTCCACAAGATTTTATGTTTCAGCTAACAACTGAAGAGGGCGAAAACTTGAGGTCACAAATTGTGACCTCAAGTTCAATTCATGGTGGCAGGAGATATATGCCATATGTATTCACTGAAAATGGTGTGGCCATGCTTTCAAGCGTATTAAAAAGTGAGAAAGCAATTCAGATCAATGTATCTATCATGAGGATTTTTACGAGGCTGCGAAGTTTTCTGATGTTAGAGAAAGATCTTTCAGATCGAGTAACTAAGTTAGAGCAAGGAACCAATCAAATTTTTAAAGTTGTTTTTGAGCGGCTCGATAATTTTGAGGAAATGGTTACTCCGAAATTGTCGGGAAACAGGAAGAAGGTTGGCCTGAAATAAGTTTAAATCAATTAGAACAAAACATGGTTGGTGAATTGGATACTCTTTTACAGTTCAAATCTTCTAAAGAGTAGGAAGTGCCCTTGCAATCTTGAATGTTAAATGGAACTGAAGCAGGTAAATAACCAACATTTTCCCAATATTCTTTTCCCGCTGATTTCCAATCGAAATGAACACTCAAATGGAGATGCTTATTCTTATCACCTGCCCAGCCAGTGATGCCCTCAGTGCCTATCTTTGTTCCGGCCTTAACAACATCACCGTTTTTAACTTTTACTTTTTTGAGGTGAGCATAGAAAACGATAAAGTTGTCGTCGGTAAGGACCTTCAATTGATTACCTAATCCTAAGCCGCATTGATCGTTTTCAGTTTCACATTCATCAAAAGCTATGACAGTACCATCAACTCCTGCAAGAACACCTACATTCAGATCGGATGTGCTTTTAAGATCAACTGCGTATGCAGTGTTATTCCACATGTGAGAATTTCCGGGAGGGGATAGAGGCTCTTGGTCACAAAATGAAGGAACTACAAATGGGTATTGAATGAGTTTTAATTCTTTGTGGAACTTAGTCATACAAACATCTTTGTTTTGTTCATATTTGATACAATAACTATTTTGAGCGCAGGTAGATTCGCCATATGTACATAGATCCTCAAAAGCTCTTTGTGACAAAGGAGCATAAAACACTATGAGAATGAAAAAAGTTCGGATAAGAATGATGAGAGTCAATTTACTGATGTAGCAACGCCACTTCTAAATGTCTAAATAGATTAAGCTGGAGTGAAAAAAATTTAGATGTGACAGGAATTCGTGAAAAAAGTGGCGGGAGAGACGGGACTCGAACCCGCGGCCTTCTGCGTGACAGGCAGACGTTATAACCAACTTAACTACTCCCCCGGAGTGTAAATGTTTATCAAATATAAGGATTAGGCCTGTGCTCGTCAAGCACCAAATCCTGAAAAAATAGCATTGATGTTGCGCGCCATGCTATCATGACCTTCTTCGAGAAGGAAATGTATGAAAGCGGTCTATATTACAGGTGGCACAACAGGTATTGGCCTTGAGCTGGCAAAACTTTATTTGTCTCAAGGCTGGAAAGTTGGAGTCTGTGGACGAGATAAATCTAAGTTTGATGAAAATTTTATTTCTGGTCGAGACAATATTACTTTCTATCAAGTTGATGTGTCTCATAGAGAAGAGTTGCAGGCGTCAATTGCTGCTTTCTCAAAAAGTATTGGACTGGATCTGCTGATTGCCAATGCCGGTATTGGTTACAAGTTTAAAACTAAAGTTCCAGATTTTGAATATAGCTATAAAATGGTTCATATAAATCTTCTTGGTGTGATGTATGCCTTTGAAGCGGCTCTGGCCGTGATGATTCCTCGAGGGAAAGGTCAGTTGGTGGCGATCTCTTCCATTGCTGGTTATAACGGGCTTCCAGGAGTTTCCGCTTACAGTGCAACTAAAGCAGCCGTTTTAAAATACTGTGAGTCTCTTCATCTTGATCTGAGAAAATTTAATATTAATGTGACTACGATTTGCCCAGGATTTGTTGAGACGCCTCTCACCTCCACCAATCGTCACTCCATGCCTTTTATTATGAAGGCCCCAAAAGCTGCCGTTCTTATTTCTAAAGCGATAGAGCGTAAAAAAATGATTTATGCCTTTCCTTTTCTTTTTTCATCTTTTGTTAGATTACTAAGTATCATCCCTCGAACCTGGTATCGATTTATCATATCGAGAAAATCATTAGATTATAGTAAGGAGTCTTGATGAGATTTTTATTTCCATTATTTTTATTATTCACTCTTGTTAGCTGTAATGCCTCTACACCGCAAACAACTGCGGCAAAAGAAGAATCAACTAAAGAAGTAAAAAAAGAAGAAGATTGTGATGATAAGGCCAAGAAGAAAATAGAAATCAAAGAAGAAACAATTTCTCTGACTGGCAATACAGGTTGCTCTCTTGAAGAGGCCCAAGCAAAACCTTACGAGAAAAAATAAGGAAATTTTTCCGCCATAAAATAGAATGAAAAAATGCCCATTCCGATGAGAGCAAGAACAATTCCTAAACCGATTGTAATAAGGAATAAATCTTGCTCTAAAAGACCGATGCAGATCAGAGCAATGCTGAGAGCGGGGACGAAGTTAGATAAGGGGATGGGAAGCGGTAAGCACAGAAAGGCTGCCGCTAGAGTTATGCCTGTTCCACAAAAAATATGGCCCAGTCTAGAATTACTTACAGGGTGAGAATAAAAAGAGATGGCATCAGTAAATTTTTCTAATTTTTCGGCCACAAAACATAAAGATTCAAATTTCTCTCTTGAGATCACCAACTTTTTCATTCTTTGAGTGAGTAAGGGTTTTCTAAAAAAGATAAGACCAATTCCTTGAAAAAGAGCAACTATCCCAAGAAGACTTGAGAGTCCTGGAAGGGGAATGGGCTGCAAGAAGGGAAGAATAGAGATGAGACAAACAACCAGAAGAGCTTCATCTTTAAGTGAATCAATGACATTTTCTAAAGTAATCACCTCAAGATGCTTGAGCTCATGCAGGTGTTGGGTAA
>CANEVK010000049.1 GCA_947442115.1 Bacteriovoracaceae bacterium
GGAGCTGTTCTTCTCGTCCTTAGTAATAGAACTTGTCTAGGATTGTGGGAGTCGAATTTTGTTAAAGAACTTCAGTCATAGGATTGCCTTTTTTGGCGCCACACTTTTTTCAATTAGTTCTTGTGCTTCACCAGCGATGAAATGGCGTGGTGACATGTCCACTCATGTCGCTACCTATATGAATTCATTTCAAAAATTTAGGGAACGCATTTGCGTACCAAAAGCGCAATCTGTTTTTGACTCAAATCTTAAGGCCTATCGTGGACAAGGTTATTGGATCCCAGAATTAAATGATGATGTTGATGTTGAATCTATAATCACTCTATTGCCTGAATTTGAGAAAAAACTTAAATGGATTCAAGACCAGAAAAAGAAAATAAAAAAATCCCAGCTTCCATCTAAAACAGTGACCTCCGATGCCAGGTATTTACTCAATCGTTTGTTAGAACTCAAAAAAACTGAGCTATCTTCAGATGAGAAAGTTAAAATTTCAGCGAGGAAAGAATCCTTAAAACTTCAAACTAAACTTTTAAGTGCCTATGAGCACCTCATAAAGAAAGTATCCTTCCTTTCTAACTATCGCTATCCTGTAGATCATTTAAAAAATAGAAAAATTCATGATGAATTCAGGGAGAAAGAAGATACATCTTCGGTAAAAATTGCTAATTATTCTTTTCTTTATAGAAAACTTCTTGAGGACGGTGCCTACAATCCCGACCGTACAGGCTCAGACATCTATCTACGAACAACAATAGACACTCTTCACTTCGAGCTTTTGCAGCATGATTTCTATTTAACTGAAGATGCTCGTTACGATCTTGAATTCGTTTTAGCAAAAATTGATTCTGAGCTAGAGCGAGGTGAGAAGAAAATTCTTGCAAGGCTTACTGAATGGGAGGAAAGAGTTTCTAAAACATTTGAATTCTACAAAAGTTTAACTCAAACGGAGAATCAGAAAGTCATTATGGTTAATGGAGTAAAAACAACTCCTAATAAAGATCTTATTAAAGAACATAATCGTGCGGCAGAAGAGCTTAAAAGGTTTGTTTATACGAAACAAGCTGAAGTCTATAATTATTGGCTTCATCAACCAGAATTAACTCGGGCGATATTTGTTATCGAGACTATTCTACTCAATGAAGTGGGAGGCGTTGATGGCGAAGATGCACTGGAGCGAATGGATGTGGCCCGAGTGGTGGTTAACCGTCTAGATAAGCCTAAGTATCTTTCAATTGGACGCAAAGAATTTATCTATCCCTATTTAAAAAAAATCACCACCGATTTTCATCTTCAAAATGAAAAGTGGTTAAATGCTTTATTTAAGCAGGGTGAGTTTTCTTTCACTTATTACTACATGAGTGGCGTTCCCATGATTTTTTGTCCGGATTTATCACCAACGGCAAAAAAATTGCGACAACAGAATGTTGAAATTGCTCTACAAGTGCTAAAGAATCCCGATAGTTCTTTCAAAGCAACACGCTATTTTTCTCGCTCTAGCATGATTGGTCGAATTCATATGGATAGCATCTGGGAAGATTATGAACCCTATCCTCAAAGACCTGGACTCCTAGCGAATGGACAAGAGAAGTTACTAAGGGACTTTAATCAGGGCCAGTATACCTATCTCTATTCTTTTAAGGACCCCGAAGGAGTCCTTTATGAAGTCGTTCGAATAAGTACGGAAAATTATGCATTGGCCGTAAAAAACAAAGTTAAAATCTTTTTTCACCATCGGAATCCCCATTATTTCCGCTATTTCACGAAGCTAGAAAAATAGATCTTATTTGCCAAAAAAATCCCCAAATAGTTTTTGATAAAGTAAGTTACTCGGGGTATAAATCCGCTCATCTAGTTTATTATTTGTTTAGTTTTCATTTGCCAGTAAGGAGCAAAACTATGTTGAAAGATTATATGTTCACTTCTGAATCAGTTACTGAAGGTCACCCAGATAAAATCGCTGACCAAATTTCTGATGCTGTTCTTGATGCTATGCTTGCTCAAGATCCAAAATCTCGCGTGGCCTGTGAGACTTTGATTACGACTGGACTTGTGGTTGTTGCTGGTGAAGTAACAACTGGTGCTAACGTTGATATCAATGAAACTGTTCGTAAAACCATTAAAAAAATTGGTTATGACCACTCTGACAAAGGCTTTGATGCCAACACTTGTGGGGTGACTATTGCTCTTGGAAAACAATCTCAAGATATCGCTATGGGCGTAAATGAAGGCGAAGGGAAGTTTCTTGATCAAGGTGCTGGTGACCAGGGGCTAATGTTTGGTTACGCTATCAATGAAACAGATTCGTATATGCCGATGACGATCGATCTTTCTCACAAGCTTGCTAAAAAGTTAGCTGAAGTTCGTCACAATGGAATTCTTAAGGATCTTCGCGCCGATGGTAAGACTCAAGTGACGGCCCAGTATATTGACGGCAAACTTGCTCGCATTGATGCGATCGTGGTTTCTTCTCAACATGCTGAGAGCATGACTCAAAAGCAAATTGAGGAAGGGATCATGGAAGAAGTTATTAAAAAGACTGTTCCAGCTCATCTCATCGATAAAAATACGAAGTACTTCATCAACCCTACAGGTCGTTTTGTGATCGGTGGGCCAATGGGAGACTGTGGTCTTACGGGTCGTAAAATTATCGTTGATACTTACGGTGGTCATGGCGCTCACGGCGGCGGGGCCTTCTCTGGAAAAGATCCTTCAAAAGTAGATCGTTCAGCTGCTTATGCTGCTCGCCATATTGCTAAAAACGTTGTGGCCGCTGGTCTTGCTGATCGCGCTCTTGTTCAGGTTGCTTACGCTATTGGTGTAGCAAAACCAATGTCACTTTTAATTGATACTTTCGGCACCGCTAAAGTTGATGAAAAGAAACTTACGATGGCGATTAATGAGCTCTTTGATATGAGACCAAAGGCTATTATTCAGCGCCTAGATCTTTTAAAGCCTATGTATTCTGAAACAGCTGCTTACGGTCACTTTGGTCGTACATCGGCCAATGGATTTACTTGGGAGAAAACAGATATGGTAGCCGCTCTTAAGGGTTTTTTCTAAGCTAAAATCAAAACTTATTTATCCGAAAGGGCCTTCTTTAAGAAGGCCCTTTTTTTTCTACCTTTAGAATTTTTTAAAATACCGTAAACTATCATTATGAAAGAAGTTTATTTTCTGGCCAGACATACTCCTTTTTGGGCGATTCCAATGTTTGTTCTCTCAGCGGAATTTGGGTATGTGTTTTGGTTAAGGAAAAAAAAGAAAGGTGCCATATTTTGTCTCTTTCTCGCCCTCATTGGTGCGGGAGCAACCAGTTTTTACTATTGGGCCGGTGGTCCTGAAAAGTCTGTTAAGTTTCTCAAGAAAATTCATCGAAATTATAACTAGAATAGTCTTACATTTGACACCCCCAGGGATAAGTTGTTGAAAACATGTGTCAAAGAGGGAGTCTAAAGTTTGACACAAGGACTCGGGCTTTAGTAAGTTAACTTCATCTGGAGGACCTATGGATGATGTTAATTTTCTCCATCAAAGTTTTGATGGTACCGATGCAAGTCAATTTCCCCCGATTATTATTGTCGAGGATGATAAACTCCTTGGCCTAAGCCTTAAAAAATATCTCGAGCATACCTTGAGATTAAGAGTTCTTCTGTTTTCAAGTGCAGAGGACTGCTTAATGGATTTTGCGAAAGTTAACCCTGTCGAAAAACCTTTCTGTCTTATTACTGATATTAGTTTGGGTCAGGGCTCAGATGGCCTTTTCTTAATCGATCTTTTGAAAGAAAAGGGATTTGAATTTGTTTCGATTGTCATGACTGGATTTGCCAGTATCGAAACGGCCATTGCTGCTACTAAAAAGGGCGTTTTTCATTATCTAACTAAGCCCTTTGAGCCAGAAAATTTAAAAAAATTAGTCATTCAGGCCCTTCAATCCAAACTTTCAGCCTACATGCCGAGAGAAATCATGAATGAAGGTGAGGGATTGTTTGCCAATGGATCTAAAACGCGACTTCCTTCAAAGTTAAAAATCGATCGTCCGACTGTAGAAGACATGTTTGAAGGCCTTATTGGTCGCTCTAAGTCCATGAGAGATGTTTTTGACCGGATCACCAAGGTTGCAAAGAGTGACTCTACTATCCTCATTATGGGGCCTTCTGGAACAGGTAAAGAGCTAGTGGCCTCTGCCATTCATAAGTTATCTGCACGTCATCAGAAGAACAGAGTATCTGTGAACTGTGGAGCTATTCCGGGTGAACTTCTAGAAAGTGAACTTTTTGGTCACATGAAAGGTGCTTTCACAGGAGCTATTTCAGATCGTAAAGGACGTTTTGAGGTGGCCCAAGGTGGAACTATCTTTTTAGATGAAATTGGTGATATGCCGATGCTTCTTCAGGTAAAACTCTTAAGAGTGTTACAAGAAAGACAAATTGAACCTGTTGGTTCAACTGAATCACTTCCTATTGATGTTCGAGTTATTGCTGCTACTCATAGAGATTTAGATAAAGCGGTTGCCGAAGGAAAATTCAGAGAAGATCTTTTCTACCGCCTTAATGTCATTCCTATTCGGATGCCAGCTCTTAAGGAGCGCAGAGAGGATATTCCACTTCTTATTTCTCATTTCTTAGATCGATTCGTCTCAGCAGACAGATCAAATGAAATAAGTTTTGCGTCCCTTACAATGGATTTACTCATGGGTTATGACTGGCCCGGAAATGTGAGAGAGCTAGAAAATGTGATTGAACGCCTTGTCATTCTTAGAGGGGGAAATGAAATTCTTCCTGAGGATCTTCCTGCTAAAATTTTCCGCTCTAATCCACTTGCAACACAAACTTATAAAACTTTGTTTGAATTGCCAGAAGTCGGAGTCGATTTAAAGCAAATTCTCTCTGATATAGAAGACTCACTTATTGTCCAGGCCATGAACCGAACAGGTGGTAATAAGAACCAGGCCTCAAAGTTATTGGCCCTCAATCGGACAACTCTGATTGAAAAAATGAAGAAAAAGAACATCGAAATCTAAAAAAAGCCCTCGCAAGAGGGCTTTTTTGTATCTTTTACATACTAAAAATCCGCCAATGTTAAGCCTTTGTTAAGACAATTTGAGGAAAGAGTTAAGTCTTAAATACCCCCTTTAAAGACTATTTTTTGTTCGTTAAAAGAGCTCCAACGAAAAGAAAAAAACTAAAAATCTCGTTAAAGGAGACAAAATGAAAAAGTTAATTTTAGGTTTATGTTTAATGACAGCTTCTCTTGCTCAGGCCGGAGAAATTAAGCTTCACTCATTCAGCCAATACGATCTATGGGGGAGTGCTTCTGTTTCTCAAGAATTTACAATCAATGAAGAGTTAGAGCGTGCATGGGTCACTATTACTGTGACTGCAAATGATCCAGATGGTGTTGGTCCTTCTGATGAAGTAAGAGTCAAAATTCCAGGGTTAACTTATAATAAAGCAACTGGCATCATCTCTATCGATTTCGAAGGTAAAGTGACTGATTGCGCGGCCATGAAAACAGTCGGCAGATCAATTTTTAGAAGAAAAGAATTAAAAATGACTCCAGCTTGTAAGTTTGAAGGTCGTTGGAGAAAAATCAGTTATGACGATGGTTTTGAAATTAAGAAAACATCAAAATATGAAATATTTCTTGTTGTAGAATAAGATTTTAATAAAAAACCGCCGAAAGGCGGTTTTTTTATTTGTTGCGCTTCTCTTTTTGTCCTTCTGAATTTTTTATTGATTCTCGAATAAAATATTTAAGTATTTTATTCCTTGATGCTCCTCCGAGTAGACTTCTAAGATCATCATGAAGTCCATCATCATAAATTAATGAGTTCAGAGTTCCTGGGCCATTTTCAATTCGAGACATAATCTTTTCCATCGATGCTGTTGTACGATCAAGCTTATGAATAGTAGTTCCTAAGTTGGTTTGACGAATTTCGGATGTGATGAGACTCAAGTTTTTACTCGTTTTATGGAGAGAGTCGATCGTCTCAACAATCTTCTTTCCATCATCCAAATGAGTTAAGATGACATCCAGTTTTGTCAAAATACGCTCAGTCGTTGTGGCAATAGAATCACCCTTCGAAATGATTTGTTTTATGTCTGAAAATTTCTCTGAAACTAAGTAATCTTTCTCGGGATCTAAAATTCCTGAATCTGAAGTCCCTCCATAAATCTCCAGGTACTTATCTCCAACCAGACCAGCTGTTGAGATGGATACTTTTGAATCTTTTTTGATCCACTTTAGTTCCGAGGTTAAAACGCTGAAAGATATTTCCACTTCTTCATCCGATAATATTCTAATGGCATTAACAGACCCGACCCTTATTCCCTTCAATTCGACATAAGAGCCAACTTTAAGATTTTGGACATTGAGAACTTTAGCTCTTAAATGAGTTTTAGACTCAAAGAGTGAGTTCTCTTTTCCAATGCTAATGATCATGATCATGATCACAATTGAAAGGAGAGAAATAAAAAAACCAGTTTTGTAAAAGTTGACCTTATCCTTACTTCGAAAACTCATGCTCTTTTCCTTTTAGCAACTCATCGAGAACGTTCTAATGTATTCATCCTGGCTCTTATCAAAATCGTTTGGTGAACCATCAAAGTGAATTTTACCGTCTTTTAAAATTAATAAGCGATCACAAACTTTTTTGGCAGCAGGGATATCATGTGTAACAAAAATGCCAGAGAAACCTCTTTTTTTAAAATTCTGCATAATATTGAGAATGATTTCAATATTGACTGGATCGAGTCCAGCGGTGGGTTCATCATAGAGAATTATTTCTGGGTCAAGAATCATAGCGCGAGCAAGACCAACTCTTTTCTGCATTCCTCCCGACAAATCAGATGGCATCAATTCTTTGGCGTCTTTTAGGCCAATGAGATTCAGAACCTGTGATACTTTAAGATCAATCTCATGCTCTGAGAGTATCGTATGCTCAAACAGTGGAAAGGCGATATTTTCAAACACATTCATAGAGTCAAAAAGGGCGCCACTCTGGAATGAGTAAGAAATTCGTTGTCTAATTTTATTCAGTTCATTTTCATCTAAATGATCAATCTTTTGGTCGTTATATAAAATTTGACCTGAATCAATTTCTTCGAGTCCTATGATTGATCGCAGGAGGACCGATTTCCCCGCCCCTGAATAACCTAAAAGACCAACCGTTTCCCCTTTGAAAAGAGAAAAGCTGATGCCCTTGTGTACATCTTTGTTTTGAAATTTCTTCTTTATGTCTTTTAGTTCAAGTATTTTCTTCATCATATTTAAAATAAAAGAATGAGTAGTTTACTAAGAAAAAAATCTGAAATGAGTATAACAATTGAAGCATTGACCACGACCCAAATGGTTGTGTTACCCACACCTTTAGTACCTTCCTTAGTTTGAAATCCCTTATAACAAGCAAAAAGAGTAATGATGAGAGCAAAAAATGCACATTTAAACATACTTCCGAAAACGTCACCATAAGATAAGGAAGAGAAAACCTTATTAAGATAAAAACCAGGTGGAATGTTAAATTCTGTTTGGGCAATGAAAAGGCCACCTAGAATTCCACTAAAGCCAGATAGCATGGCCAGTAAAGGCAAAGATATCATTGTGGCGAGTACTCTGGGGACAACGAGGACTCGAATGGGTGAGGTTCCTAAGGCGCGTAAGGCGTCTATTTGTTGAGTTACATTCATGGCCCCAATCTCTGCACTAATTCCTGAACCCACTCTTCCGGCAATTAATAGGGATGTAAATATTGGAGCAAGCTCTCTCATGAGTGACATAGAGACAATGGCCGGGACATAAAGAGTTCCACCAAATTTTTCAAGACCGTAACCAAATTGAAGAGTCATCACCATACCTGTCATAATCCCAATAACAAGTGAGATCGAGATTGAACCAATTCCAAGCCGAACAATTTGTTCCAAGAGGCGATTGAGATAAAAAGGACGACTGAAGCAAGCTTGCGTGAATTGAATAAAGAGATGAGTTATTTTTCCTGTCGTTTCAAAGTATTTCAATGATGTGATAGAACTCATTTAAACTCCACACTATTAAGAAAAGAATTGAAGTCATCGTTTTGATTGGGCAAACCTTGGGGATCTATGGATATAAAATCAAAATAACAAGGGCCTCTTTTCGTATTTAAGAGCTTGAGATTGATCTTCACTCCATCAACTATTCCTTGTCCCTCAATTTCTACCGCCGGTGTTTTATGAAAAATAATTTTTTTTTCGCTCACAATCTTACCATCATTAATGGCCTGAATACTTTTCCTTCCAAGATCGCTTAAAGACTCATTTTCCAAATGATGACAAAAACTATTTGATAATAGTATTCTGCCATCTTTCTTGTTTAGCCACGCGAAGTCAGATTGAGGATCTGTGAGCTTTTTCCAGGCCTGAGAATTAAAAGATACATTATAGTAATGACCCTTCGCCGATCTCATTTCCTGATCTCCGTCCAAAAAAGAACAGCTTGTTAGAACTAACATGAGTAGAGGCCACATATCTTTACCGATTTTGACGGTTAATAATTAAACTCGATATTAACCTATTGTAATCCCAAAAGGTCTTTTCCTAATGTCAAAGCCTCGACAGGATTTTTTTGCCTATGGGAAAAAATTGTCTTCTCCAAAATTAATTCCACGCTACAATCATCTGTATAGGAAAAAATGACCACATGATGTGGTCTAAATTTCCATCAAAGACAGGAAGTCTTTAATCATGAAAAGATGGTCTATCAATTTAGTTCTTCTTTTTGCCGGTAGTCTGGTCATCGCACTTCCTGTGTTCGCAGAGGTTTTTAATCAGGAAATTTTTAAAACTCATCTTCGCTGGAGCCTTGAAGTTCCAAAAGATCAATTCTTTGTAAATAAGAAAGAGGGATCTCTTCATCTTGAAACAGTTAATTTAGAAGTGTTTGAAGCCTTATCAACTGAATTAGCAAAAGTTTCACTTAGCCCACAATATATTCAGAAGCTCGATTATTCAAAAGAGAATTTTCCTGCAAAACCGGCAACCGTCATGATTAAGCTGACAGACCCTACCGTAGAGTTGTTCTCTTTTTATAGAGATGCTGATAAGAAATACATTCTTGATTTCTGGATTAATAATGATCTTGCTGCCAATAGACCAGAAACTTTTAAAAAACCACTCCCTTTACCTGCTGTCAGTGAGCCTTTAATTTCAAAGAAGAAAGTTCCTGACAATAAACTTTTACAAGTAAAAAGTAAGATTCTTCCTGTGATTGAAGTGACAAAAGAAATTGCAGATACAAAACTTCTAAATCCCGATTATCGAGATTTTCGGTATGGGGCGAGTTTTATCTGGGATTATCGCCCAATGATTCCTCAACTCGAGAAAGATATTAATTTAGCAGCAAAGATTCCGGACTCGCTATATCCTATAAAAGATCGACTAGCACTTGATGACCCCAAAGAAGCCCATATGCAATTATCGATAAATTTTTATCGAGAAGAAAAATGGGGTCTCATGAATAAATCTATTAGTTTATATGAAAAAAAATACAATAAGGATTCTAATACCGTTACGAATGAATTTTTGAAGGCGAATGCTTTGCTTAGGTCAACCATTCTTAAGCCTAATAGAGTCATGACTCAGTCGGCGATGGTCGTCCTGGCCAATATTAAGGATTTAACGACTGATTATGAACTTAAATCTTCCATCCTTAGATATCTTATTCAGTACAATATTGACGTAAAAGATCATGTTAGGACTCTAGAGCTTGCAAAGAGTCTGTTTGTTGAAGCTCGTGCAGAGTTTGATCAAACATTAGTGATCCAGGCGGCAACAACAATTCTTCATACTCTTTCCGAACTCAAACAAGTAGAGAAAATAGAAGAGTTTCTTTCTGACAAAAAATTATTAAGTATTCTCCCTCCCCAGATTGGTTTGGCGTATACGACATTTGCCCTTCTATCTAAGGGAGAGACCAAAGAAATTATTAAACGTTTTCAGGCCATTTCAAAATCTTTGGCAAAACCCGTTCATCCGGCGATTCTTTATAACGTTGCTGAAAGTTTTTTTAGAAGGGCGGATTACCAAGCTGCCATCCAGGTTTATGATGAATTTTTAGCTTCTTATACATATCTCCTTCAGGCGCCTCAAGCGCGATTACGTCTCGCCCTAAGCTATGAGTTTTTAGATAAAAATGCTGATGAAAATTTGGTGCTTTATAAAAATGCCATTGATCGCTCTACGGATCCTGCGACTCGCTATGAAGCTAAAATTCGTTATGTCGCTTTTAAAGTAAATCGAAAAATTCAGCCAACTGAAGCTGATAAAGATACAGTGGTTTTTCTAGAGCAGTCGCCTGATGAATCAAAAGCCATGAATCAGGAACTTAAAAAGTTACTATGGCTGACTCGATTGAGAATTTTTATTTCGAATAAAGAATATGATAAAGCTCTTGCCTATCTCACTTCGGTACCGCTTGATTCGTTAAAACCTGCTGAGAGACGTGTTTTTGAGGGGGATGGAGCAGAAATTATTTATGGCCTGATCCAAGATGCTTATCTCAAAGAGGACTACTCAAAAGTGGTTAAAATGTGGGAAGTCTATAAAACGAAGTATGAGACTAAGGTGGCAAAAAATATTTTTCTTAACTTTGTTGTCTGCGATTCATTTATTAAATTAGGTCTTTTTAAAAGTTATGATCGTGCCCTGGAAAGCTTTAAGACTGTTCAGTCGGAAGAACCAAGAATTTATCCTATTTGGGTTGATAGAACTAAGAAAACAAATCTTTCAGAAATGATTGAAGAGCTTAGCCTGATTCGTCTGGTATCAGATGGGGACTGGAAAGGGGCAAGTGACAAGCTGGCCACGTATCCGGTGTCACTTCGAGACTCTTTGAACTATCCTTTTTACAGGGGTCTCGTTCATTTTCATCAGAAAAACTACCCAGAAACCATCGCTGAGTTTGAAAAGGTTCTTTTAAATCAAACCAAAACAAATCCACTCACTCCACGCCAAACAGCTGATCTTTTAATGAGTTATGTTGAGTCTCTTTATCAGTTAAAGGACCAAGACCGCTTTAAAACAATTGTGAAGGCCCTAAGTTCTGATATTGATAAGTCAAAGTCGGCACCAATTTTGAATGTGTCTGAACGAGTCAACTATCTCCTTATCGAATCGTTCGCTGGGGAGTCGACCCCAGAGTGGAAGGAGATTGAAATAATGACAAAAGCTTTCAGGGAAAAATTTCAAAAATCTCCTTACACTTCGCGAATCGGTTACCTTTACGGGTTATCATTAATAAAGAATTCGCGAATTGCTGAAGGGAAGGAAGTCCTGAGCATTTTAACGAAAGATGAAAAAGTTCCTGTGCATATTAAAGAAATGTGTAGGAGCGAGTTAGCAACTTTAGAGTTAGTAGAAAAGAAATTATAAACAAACCAACTAACAACGGACAGGAGGTCTAATGTTATCTCAAGGTTTAAATCTCGTAGGAAATCACCCAAAGTTCAACAGCGCTCTTGAAATGGCCCGTAATGTTGCCGTTACCAAGACAGCGATTCTGATCTCAGGAGAAACTGGATCAGGAAAAAAAGCACTGGGTGGTTATATTCATCAGAATTCTGCTCGCAAGAATGCTCGTCTTGAAATCGTAGATTGTAGCCTTGATGGCCAGACAGTTGAGAAAATTGTTCTTGGTTATAGAGATGATGAATCAGGAAGATTTAATCGAGGTGTTTTAGAACTTGCTAATGGTGGTACGGTAATTTTTGCCAACATTGACGCACTGGATGATAATTTCCAAAAACGACTGTATACTATTCTTCAAGAACTGCCAGATTATGAATTAGATGTTCGCGTGATAGCTACGACTTCAAAAAATCTTTCTAAGCTTGTAGGTGCTGGTAAGTTTTCTCGTGCCCTCTACACTTACTTCAACGGAGCGCAGATCGATATGATCTCTCTACGTGAAAGAGGAACTGATGTGGAATTGATTGCTCGTCATTTCATTAATGAGTTTGCCAATGAAAC
>CANEVK010000050.1 GCA_947442115.1 Bacteriovoracaceae bacterium
AGAGTGAAACTCACCAAGTTTTTTTGTTTCTTGATATTCATAAGTCCAATCAAGATTCTCACCACTAAGACATTGAAATGCCCCTACAAAATGGTGATGGTGAATACTGGTAGGTCTCCTTCTCCAGCAGTAGAGATCTATAAAACAATGTTCCCCCTGGGCAATAGTGAGGGGGAAATCACTAAACTCAAAGTGGGGATATTTCTGTGGAGTTGAAAATTCATGTTTGAGTGATGCAGAAATCACACTCTTTAAATCAAAACTCTCATGAAGTTTGGCACTCTCCAAAAGAGATTTTGCCTTGTCAGGAAATAAAAATAGATCTTGATGAGTTAAGAATTGATCCGCTTGTCTAACGACTTCTTTTGCTTTTTCAAAAAATAACATTTTATCGCCGGCGAATAAACTTATCACACTCAGGCCCTGGATTTTCGGCCTGCAAACATTTCACCTTCGTATTGTAATTGGCAATCTCTTCCTGAGCAGCTTTTTTTTCTTCCAGATATTCAACCGTGCTTTCTGAAAGTTTTTCCACCGATTTTGAAAGCTCTTTAAAACCTTTCGCCTTTTCTTTATTGAGAACAATTTCTTTTTTTTGTTTTTCTATTTCTGATTTCACATTGGCAAGTTCACCATCTTCCTGAGGCTTCTCAGTGACATAGCCATCAACATTGATGGTCTGCATTTCCTCTTGAGCAAAAGCTGATAAACTAATCATTAAAAGGATTAAAGAGAATTTCATGGATTACTCCTCGATTTTACATTTAACAGTTGAAGATCTAAAAACAGGGTAATATATCGTTGACCCAGTGACTCGAGTTTTCATTTTTACTTCTGTGATTATATTCTCATCTTCAATAATAATAAGTTTTGTCACAAATTTCTTTTGGGAGAAAAGGACATTTTGAAACCAAGTTGTGGTAAAAGTTGTCACACGTTTGTTCTCACCTAAATCTTCTTTTTTAGTAGTAATCGTGCGATGAAAATTTGAAGAATCGGATTTGTGGGCTGAGCGTAATTGAACAGAAATATTGTCTTTGTAAGTTTCCAACTTTAAAGAACAATTTGTATCTTTTAATGCCTCTTGAGCTTCCAAAAGAAGTGAGAGATCTCTATCATAATCGAGTGGAACCTCAGCAAAGCTCATACTGGTAACAAAAAGAGAAAAGAAAAAAATAAGTTTCATCATAGGCTCCTCAAGATGACCCATTATTTCACAAATAAAAAAAATGAGATGGTATCCTGTTATTTTTACAGACTGCCACAGTAAACTATTAAGAAAACCTTAACATATTGAAAATAATGACTAAAATCCTACTTTAAAACTTCGGCCTTATGTTAAAATCATCACATCACATAAAATCATCATGAGGCCCATATGAAAATAAGCTTTGATATCCCCTTTATTACTGATGAAGCTGCAGAAGCTCTCCTCCTTGCCGCTATTAAAGAAGCCAAAAATATTAATCTCCCCGCTTCTATAGCGATCGTTGATCCTGCTGGAAGACTTAAGGCCTTCAGGTCCCTAGACCATGCCCCTCATGTCAGTTTAGAAACTGCCATTAAAAAGGCAAAGACAGCGGTAGGATTTGGATTTCCTACTGGACACGCTTGGCATGAATTTAAAAAGAACGATCCCATTCTCAATGAAGGGGCCGGGCAACTTCCCGATTTCATCTTACTTGGTGGTGGTTCGCCTATTATGTATGAAGGAAAGATGATTGGTGCCATTGGAGTCAGTGGTGGTCATTATGAACAAGATGAAAAATGTGTTAAAGCAGCCCTAGTGATTTTAAAGTAATTATGGAACCTAAAGACCATGTTGGCAGTTTTAACTCAATCGCTACGACATTAAAACAAATTCAGCCCCTTCTGGGAAAAATAACTCAGGCGGGTTCACTCACCGAACTTGTAGAGGCCATTTATGATGTGCTTAAGCGAGATTTTGATTTTGCCTCCACTGGGTTTTATTTTATCAATCCTCGCACAAAAAAATTAGAACTTCTTTATGCCAAGGGGCTCACTCCAGAGGAAATTAAAGAAGCTGAAGAAACAGCGATGGAGAGGCATCCAGGATGGGTGATAAAAAATAAAAAAATATTTATTGCTCAAAATGAACCCGAAGATCATCAAACGAACTTTCAAAAGCGTTTACACCTTGTTTCGAGGCTCTATTGTCCCGTTCTTTTCAAGGGGGAATGCATTGGCACCATTGGAGTTGCTTCCAATGTCCCTCAAGCCTTTAGTGAAAACCATATCGCATTTATTGAATATCTCTGCCAGATATCGGCGATTACATTTGAAAACATCTCTCATATCGAAGAGATGAAATTGAGTAAAGAGAGAGCCGATCTTTCAATTGAAGCCTTAAAATATGGTATCTGGGATTTGAACTTCGAAAAAAACATCCTTTATTGGGATGATTATATGTACTCCCTCTATGAAATAAATAAAAAGGATTTTTCAGGGGCCTATGAAGCCTTTGAAAAAACACTTCATCCGGATGATGCTCAACGAGTACAAAAAGAACTCGATGAATGCGTCACAAATAAAACTAATTTCAAATCAGAATTTAGAGTTATAACTCCAGACGGGAAGATGAAGCGGATTTCAGCCTCAGGCAAAAGCATTTTTAACGGGGATGGCAAGCTCATCCGTATGGTTGGGACAAACTTGGACATTACTGAGGCAAAAGAAAATGAAATTAAACTTATGCAGGCCTCAAAAATGTCTACCCTCGGTGAAATGTCCTCTGGTATTGCTCATGAAATAAATAATCCCCTCGCCATTATCGCTGGAAAAGTTTACAAAACAAAAGTCTGTCTTAATGATGAGAACTTGAATCGCGAGGAATTAATAAAAAATTTAGAAAGTATTGAGAAAACGACTCAAAGAATAGTAAAGATTATTCAAGGTCTCAGAAGTTTTTCACGGGACGATAGTTCAGATCCATTTGAGACGAGAACCATCCGCTCACTTATTGAGGAAACACTTACTTTTTGTACCTCTCGTTTTTCTGATAAAAACATAAAAATCGATTGGGAGACTGTATCCCCAGAACTCCAGATTGAGTGCCGACCAAGTCAGATGCAACAGGTTCTTTTAAATCTTCTGAATAACTCCCATGATGCTCTCTTAGATCAAGTTGAAAAATGGATTAAAATCACGGCAATGAGTGAAGGCCCTTTCGTCAATATTGCCATTACAGATAGTGGAAAAGGTATCCCGGCGCATGTCAGAGATAAAATTTTTGAACCCTTTTATACAACAAAACCAACTGGCCAGGGCACTGGTTTAGGGATGAGCATTTCCCATGGTATTATTAAATCTCATAATGGAAATTTAACGATTGATGATAAAAATCCGAACACTTGTTTTCGAATCAGTCTTCCTAAGTCTCAGAGATAAATTAGATGGTCAGATCATTTAAAGCACCAATGATCTCTTGAAACATCATTCCCTTATATTTATTTTTTATAATACTCAAGCTCTCCGATCGAGTCAGAGGTAGTTTTCTTTTTTCTGCCTTGAGGATCAAAGTGACCCATTCATCACTAATGATATAAACCAGTGCGAGTGGAGAAATGGTTGAAGGATTCTGAGTAAATTCATTTCCATACCTATTACCATGGTGCTGCTTCACAATTGTTTCTACTCCAAAGGGCAAAGAAGTATAGTACTTGCTCATAATCTTCGCGGCATTAATCGGATGATTTAAAATATTTTCTCTTTCAGATTCAGGGATATTCATAAGATCCATATCTTCAACGGAATGAATCAAAATATAGTCGTCCTGATTAACTAAGAGATTGGCAAAAAAACAAACAAAGGCAATTTTAACTTTTTGATCATTCGTGCCCCACTCCATTTTATCGATAATATGACTGGCAACAAAACAAGTAAGCAAGGAGTGCTTGAAAACAAAATTAACTTTTGATGTCGTCATTTTCAAAAACTGATTAAGTTTTGGAATCTTACTCGTGATAGACATCATCGTATTGATATTCGCCTCTGTGGCCTGAATTGTAACTGGAGAAATCATCATCCGGCGAGCAGAGTCTCGCACAATATTATAAGAATTATTAGAAAGATGAATGGTATCTTCAAGGGAGAGCCTATCATCGGCCATCATCTCGGCCAGAAACATAGAAATGCTATTCACAAATTTTAATCTGTTAGCGGCCTGGACATAAATTTCTTTATCACCTGAGGATTGAAGAATTGTTAAAATCTCAGGGTGGATTTTACTTTCAGCATCTAAAAACTTAGAAAATTCTCCCTCGGCATTTTTCTTAAAAACGGGACATACTAGGCAGAGATTTGGACAAAGTAAACTTAAGCGGATGGGATAATACTCACCAACATCTTTTTCGGCCATAGCCTTAGCAGTGACTCCAAGAAGAGTCGCGCATTTTTTAATAACGTCTCTTACCTCAACATTTTCATCATAAATGGTAGCTTGATGGATACTCACCTTCGTTTGCCCTATGACAATTAAATGAGTTTTGAGTTTTCCCTGTTCAATCAATTGAGCAAATTTTACTCCAGCATCTCGCTGCTCAAAAAGACCTCTGGTAATAATGATTGCAGGACTATTCGAGGTAAGAAATTCTACAGCTTCCTCAATGAGCCCAAATTCAACCACTGTTGCTCCGACATAGGCCTCAAGACCAACTGAATAGAGCTGACCTGATCTTTTATGGTTATCGACAATAATAATTAGCAAATTCTGTTCTGACATTTAATTCTCCGGGAGGCCTACATCTCCCCTTAATTCTATTTTATTGCTACCAGGATCAACTAACCAGATAGCTGTTGAAGATAAATCAAAAAAGTCGTTAACAAAAGACCATCCTTCAAGATTAAGAGTTTTGCTTGCGTAATCCACATTATCACTGAGTATAAGGACGTCTTGTTCAACAACAATCTCAAACGTTTCTAAATCAAGGCATCTCGACGAATCTGAAATGACTCCTGTACCACCGGAAGAGGCAAATTCCATCTTTTCTGGATTAAATTGAGAGAATTGATAACTACAAAGATTTGAATTTGAAGGAAGGCCTGTTGAATTATAATTTTTTCCAATCAGGCCACCTACGGTAACTTCAGTCATTGTGATCGCCAGAGGATTCATTTCACTCATAGATTTACTAAGAGTACCTAGGCCTATATTTTTTCCTATGACCCCACCAATGGCCGCATAACGTGAGTCTCCGGATGGTGCTATTAGACTGAAATCAACTTCAGAATAAGTTTGAATATTCTCAGCTTTCCCATTATTTTTTCCAATTGCTCCACCAAGATAGTAATTCCCATATATGGAGGAGTTAGGTTGATTCAACTCGAAAGTGAGCACAGAAGTTGATTCCTTGATAATTCCATTCGTCACTGTAGAAGATAAATTTTCCCCGGCCAGAGCTCCAAGGGCAAGATAGTCATTATTCCCAAGATTAAAAGAATGCTCGCTAGTATTAGCATCTAAGTACAGGTGCATCCAAGTGCGAGAATTGGAAATGATCCCTTGGTTTAGTCCAGCAATCCCACCAATTTTAGTGTTATCCCAATGGTGAAGGTTATTAAAAAGACACCCTTCATCAATTGATGGTGAACCGCTGCAACTTGATTGAGTAGGCTTGAAAAATTCTATGTGGGGATTTCCTTCAGTATGCTGAATAGTTCCAAGATTTCTTCCGACAAGTCCTCCCACATTAACTTCAAAATTTGGATCTGATCCTCCAATATTTGAAGAAAAACGAAGCTGAGAGACATCAATTGAGGCATCCATAATTTTAATATGTTCAATAACTCCAGAATTCTCTGAAGCTATGAGCCCTGTATTATACTGCAATGGTGTTGTAATACTAATCCCAGCACCGGGATTAAGGAAGCTTCGCCTCACAAGGCTTAGATTTAATTTTGAGATTTGACCAGTACTTAAAATTGTATTCCACAATCCGCTAAAACCAGTAGAACTGGAAGTTGAGTTTTGAAATTGAATGTTAAAAAAATGTTTTTTATTCCCATCAAATTTTGCTCCCATCACACCCGCCCTTCCTAATCCAACACTGGCAGTTGCTGGGAATGAGAAATCAAAATCTAAATCACGCATGAGTTTGTAATATTTTGTTCCATCATTCCAGGACGATGTCGCTCCGTAGAGTTGCTCAATCTGACAAACTTTATAAGGGTCAGTAGCGGTTCCACTTCCCGTAGGTGCTGAGCTAGGGGCAAGTAAACTAGAGCAAGGGCGCTTCAAAAATGGTATCTTATTTTCAAAATTAAGCTCCCACTTAAGGCGTGGGTAATCATAAAAAAGAGAATTACTTGAGTAGGCATCAGCGCTGGCGACAAAGAATTTTTTAGCGGAATCTCCAGCGGTATTTGCCACTGGGACTTCAACCGTAGGACTGCCTTCATGAGTAAAATTGCTAACAGATTGTAAATCGTCTAGTGTACGATCACCACAGGTTCCGTTTGTAAATGAGGTATTCCCTGGCCCGACTCGGCCAAAACTATTTGTGCAAGTCCCAGCAAAATTGCCATAAATAGAGCGGCTTGCAATATATTCATAACTTTTAACATCGCCGTGGGTGAAAAAATTATGAGATAAAGTGCTTGTACTCGTTCCTGTACCAATGAGTCCACCTACATAGCCATAACCTGCTGCTGGTGAAATTTGATTATCATCACGAGCTTCAACTAAACCAAAGGCATAAGAATGGCTGAGTGTCGAAGAATTGAGTTCACCAACAAGACCACCTACTTTATTAAAACCTTCGATGCGTCCTTGAAAATGAAGCTCGGACAATGTAGATGAATTGGATGAGGAACCCACCAGGCCTCCAACATTTTCCAACTCTTTTGCCCTAACCTCTCCTTTAGCGGCAGATTGAGTAAGTATTGAACTATCTAATAATCCTACTAGCCCTCCTATCTGAAGGCTACCCGAATCACCATGAGCACTGACTGAAATATTGGCAAAAATATTCTTTAGAGTTCCAACATTAACAGATCCAACAACTCCACCAACTTTTTCAACTATGACTTGATCACCTTCAGCACCAACGTGACCTGTCACAAAAATATTTTCAAGATGACTATTAATCGCCTCTCCGGCCAGAAGGCCAAATGAATCACAAATGGAATCACAGTTTGCCATCATACCAGCATTATCAATAGATAAATTTTTTACGAAAGCACTGTTTAATCTTCTGAATA
Source organism: Bacteriovoracaceae bacterium (assembly GCA_947442115.1). GTDB lineage: Bacteria > Bdellovibrionota > Bacteriovoracia > Bacteriovoracales > Bacteriovoracaceae > Peredibacter. Next base: position 7,219 of record CANEVK010000050.1, read on the forward strand.
GGCCTAGTTTATTAATCGTTGTAGAAGAGTTTATTAAGAAGTGACTTAGTTTTTTTGAGCCACCATTAAAAGTCCCTGTAAAATCTGAAGGAGTTAGATCCCAAGCTCCAGAATCCCCCACTGGAGTTACCCCACCAAAGAAAAGTCCATCACTAAAGTTAATATCGGCCATAAGTTTAAAGTGACTTGATAAATGGGAATCATTGTTGGCGATAGAATTAAATTGAGAGGCATTACATATAATAAACGGCACATGAAGAGTACCAACTCCAGCGGAAAATTGTGGATCTTCTGGATTTGGGTTTATGAGTGTCCTTGGGTAATTACAAATATCCGAGTCCGGGGTCTCAAGATATAATTTCCCCTTACTCACACCCGAACTTATCGCCACCACAGGCTTAACCTGGGCCGTATTTTCTAAACGCCCCTTGGTCAAAAAAATGTCCTTCAAACCAGTCGGGTGCTCATCCTCACATTCAGAACCATAATAGCCTCTGACCACGAATGGAAAAGGAGCATTGACAGAACCCATAGGGATATTAAGAGCGGTAACTGTTTCATCATCAACATGGAGAATACCCCGCTCTTTCATGACTGAAGCATTCTCAGGATTAACTTGGACGCAAAAAGTTTCTAAATCCTCTTCACTTTCCAATGTAGTCATCGCTCCGTTGAGTTTTCTGAATGAGGGAAGTACAATTTTGAGTGAAGTAAAATAGCCTCGGTTGAGCTTTGAATCTGAATTCGTTAGATCATATTCACAGGACGAGAGAGGATTTGCCCCATCATTGAGCTCTAAGACTGATGGAAGCTTATTACAAATTTCCATCTCAAGTTCTGGGAAGGTATCAATTAGAGGATATCCGGTGATTCCAAAATTTGTTGATCTTAAAGCATGTCCACCGGTAAAAGTGGCACTCTCGCAATTTTCCTTTGTCAGCACCAGACTCAAGTTCACTTCAGATCCATCTAGGTTCACTGAAGACTGAGCACACCTAGCAGCCCCAGAAAGCCCATATCCATTCCCGACCCCATCCCACGCCACTGCATAGAAGGTCCAGTTACCATTTTGAAGGTTTTCACTGAAGCTCGATCCACTTATGACCTGTCCTATACTTTTTCCATTTGGTCCATAAGCATACAAATAGACTCCGCCCTCACCAAGTTCGCCTAAATTAGAAGTAAAATTTGCTGCTGTCACCTCAATACGAGTCGGGGTCACTTCATGCCTTGAACAACCATTAAAAATAAAAAATGTGAATAGGAGTAAAATGAATTTATCCATGTCTCAAGACGCTCTATAAGGTTCAAATTCATTTTTGAACTATCTGACGTATCGGTTTAACAAAGACATTCTTAAAAGAAACCCTTAATCCGAACATTACACTCTGGTATAAAAACAAAAAGAACCTTTCAATTTTGTACCGAACATTCCGAAAACAAACTGAAGAGACGTACCTGCGAGGTCTTTATTAAAATTTTATTTGGTCTGACACTACTCCTTTTTACCCTTAAAACTTTTGCCCAGAGCAAAGTCGCTGTGGTCAAACTCATTCGAGGTGATGTTGTTTCACTTGAGTTGGGTAAACAAGTTTCCCTTAAATTAGGTGATTGGGTTCCTTCAGGTGCAGTTGTCAAAACGGCCGATAAAAGTTTTGTAAAACTTATTTTTTTAGATAAATCCAGTATCAATATCGGGCCAAACTCCCAAATGAATATTGAAAAATTTGCTGGTGGTGAAGCTGGTGTTATTAATGTTGTAAAAGGCATGATCCGTTCCCAGGTGACAAAAGATCATTTGCAAAAATCAAAGGACAACTCAAAACTCTTTATCAAAACTCCTAATGCCGTTATGGGTATTCGTGGAACAGAGTTTACTGTAGGTGTTTCACAAAAACCTGGATTTGAACCTGTTACATCAGTCGTTATGATTGAAGGTGAAGTAAAATTTAATGATATTCCAAAGGGTCAAGAGCTTCCTCAATCCTCAGCTGATATGGATCGCTTCTTAAAAGATGGTGTTGCCGTTCATGGTGGTGAAGCTACGGCCGTGAACTCCAATAACCCAGGTCAGCCATTGGTTGAGCCTTTTAAATTAAGTCTTGAACAGTTAAATAATGTAGAAAAAACTGAAATCCCTGGTATGACTTCGGCCGAAGTTAAAACTGAAGCCCCAAAAAGTATTCTACCAGCTGGACTTGAGGCAACGGTGGTGGCCAATAAACCAGAGATCAAAGAATCTTCTTCAGAGACTGTGGCAACGACTCCACCAGAATCAACAAAAACTCTGCCTGGTTCTATGATGGATCTGGCCACTGGAATCGTTCTTCCACCCAAAGAAGGTTCACAATTTGATGCTGTCACAGGGACCTTTGTTTCAATGGGTGGCGGTGTCGCCAAAGTTAATCCGGATGGATCTCTAGCAACACCAGCTGGTGTTGAATTTTCTCCTAAGGGAAAAATTATTATTACAGTTGAGGCCCCAGCTTCAGATACACAGAATAAAGGAAAAGTTCTTCAGGTAGAGGTGACACCTCCTCCAGCGACACAACCGTCTAAAGCTTCTGTTGAGGCGATTGGGCAGGTGTTTCAACAAAATCCAAAGCTCGCTGAGCAAGTGGCCCAATCTGGAAATACATTCACGATCAACCAACTTGCACCTGCAGTTGCTGCCATGGCCGCTGCTTCAGTCCAAGGTCCTAAACCGGCCAGTGAAGGGCCTAACTCCATTCAGGCCCCAGCACCCGCCCTTAACTTGGCAACCATTCAACCTCAAGTCGCTCCCGTGAATGAAGTTTATAACCCTCAATTTGTCGGAAATCAGGGACTAAGTGACTTAGTCAACAACTCCACCAGCTACAATGCTCAAACTGGTACTGGAACATCAAGTCAGATTATTCAACAGAATATGAATACCACTGATGTTAATGTCAGTATTGGCGTTGAGGACTAAGCTTTTTCTGCTAAAATAAACTTATTATAAAATATTTAAGGATCACCATGGATCGAGTGATAGTTTTTGTCATAAGTTTATTAGTTTCTTTTAATCTTTTTTCATCAGTTGATACAAAAAAAGATCTTGAATCACTCTACCTTTCATTCAATCAAGCTGATTATGAAGAGGCCATCAAACAATCAGATAGTTTAATTCTCACTCTTGATATGCTCTCTCCAGTACCAGAAGCTCAGATAGGACTTATCTATTACTGGAGAGGACTAAGCTTTAACCGTAAAAAAGATTATGCCAAGGCCGTAGAGAGTTTAGAAAAATCAATTGAGCACAAATTTAGCGCCCAAGATCTTATTTATGAGTATGCGAAGGCCTTGTATGGAACAGGAAATTTAAAAAAAGCTCAAACTCAGTTCAAACTTTCTATCGAGAAAAAGCTTAATATTTCTTTGTGTGAAGTCTATCTGGATCTCATCAATGAAGAACTTAAAATTGAAGAAATTGCAAAAGAAGAAAAAAGAGTCGCAGTCACTCCACCAAAACCAATCACACCAAAGAAGACTGATCCAAAAATCATGAGCGAGATTAATCAAGACATCCTCAAGGCCAAGATTAAAATTGGAATGGATAAAGTCTATGAATCTTTTCAAACTGGACTATATGCTCGCTCCTCTCGTCTTCTTGAGGAATTAGAGACTGAATCAAAAAAATTCACTTCGGATGAACACGAAATAAAAGGTCTTATCAAATACTGGCAAGGCTTGAGTTATAACCGCCAATTTGAATTTGCGGAATCAACTAAAGCTTTTGAAAATGCCATCAAACATGACTTTAAAGCCTCTGATTTATATTATGAATATGCCCAGGCGCTTTATGGGTCAGAAAGAATACCTGACGCCTTGGCCGCCTTTAAAACTTCAAATGACCAGAAATTTAAAACAGGTGTTTGTCTTTATTATCTTGGGTTTCTTAACCAAGAAGAAGGCCGCACTACCGAGGCCAATACCTACTATCAAATGATTTCTACCCTTAGTGATGAGGAAAAGAAAGATGTTGAACAGGCAGCGCAGATGCAAATTGCAGACATGCAATTAAATCTGATTGAAAGTCGTCCTGATGCTATTCGTGGTGTCGAACTTGTGGTCATTCCTCAGTATAAAAAAGCGATTAAACTCAATGCGGAGTCTACTCTTGCAGGTGAAATGAATAAAAAAATCCGCGAGCTTCAACAAAAATATGAGCTCGTCCTATTCAAAATGAGAAATAATCGTCCCACTCAAGTTCCACCATATTTTCTACGATTCTCACTAGATAATGCTTTTGATGATAATGTTGTTTACTCAGCTGATGAAACAAACCTCGCGCAATCGGAAAAAGCCTCAGCCTTTACTAAGGCTGACATCATGGGACGCTACAGCCTATATTATAAAAATATTATGAGTTTTTCCCCTGAACTCAGGATGAATCGTACTCAATACCACAATTCAAATAATAATATTCAGGCGAACAATAATTTTGCTCTTGTTCCTGCTCTCAGAACCGCCTATGAGCATACTTTATTTGAAAAACCCGCTTCTCACCTTTTAGACTATGATTATAACTACGCTCACCGTGATTTAAATTCTGAAGGTAAATTGGTATTTTCTTCTCGGACTCACACGTACATGGTAGGAGAGAGATTTAATTTCCTTACGCAAGGTGAATCTA
>CANEVK010000051.1 GCA_947442115.1 Bacteriovoracaceae bacterium
GTAAGCAAGATTAAAAAATGATTGACCTTCTTTTTTTGAAGAAAGGATATTTTGAATATTACCGGCCCCTTCAAGTAATTTCTCCGCATTGAGTCCAGCAAACATGACTGGAAGAAGGGCAACAGGTGTTAAGACAGAGAAACGACCTCCTACATTTGATGGTACTGGTAGTGTCGTAATATTCCACATCTCTGCGATCTTTCTAAGATCACCTTTAGTGGGATCAGTGCAGAAAACAAAATAATCTTTGAATTGATCCTCTGAAATCCCAACTTTCTTGAGGAGGGATATAAGAATACTCATGGCCGCAACAGTTTCAGCAGTCGTACCAGATTTTGAAACAATATAGATCAAACTTTCTTTGAGATTTACATTATTAAGTTGGCGGTGAAAATCATCAGGGTCGATATTGTTGAGAAAAATAAAGTCTACATCGGTTTTGCATCCAAGAGACTTGATAAGCATTTCAGGTCCAAGGGCACTTCCCCCAATTCCAATATGTATGAAATGTTTTTTCTGGTTAAACTTTTCGAATACGATCTTTGTTTGTTGGAGGAGTTCTTGGTTTTTTGGTAAATGAAAAAAACCTGTTTCAGGAGAATTGAGAGTATTTATGTATTGAAGATAAATTTCATCAAAAGAACTATTTGTCTCTGCGATGACATCAGATCGAATCTTCCAGTTAAGCATGATTTTCGTACTCTTTTTTTAGATGGCGAGCGATGACCACTCGCTGAATTTGATTTGTTCCTTCAACGATTTGCAAAACTTTTGCATCTCTCATGAAGCGTTCAACTGGATATTCGGCTGTATAACCAACACCACCCAGCACTTGAACGGCATCTGTTGTAACTTTCATCGCACAGTCTGTCGCCTTAAGTTTGGCCATAGAACAGAGTTTGCTATTACTCTTCTCTTCATCAATGGATTTCGCAGCAGCTAAAACCATCAGACGTGAACTTTCCACATCAAGGGCCATGTCGGCCATCATGAATTGTAAGCCTTGAAAATCAAAAATCGCCTGCTTAAATTGTTGACGGGTTAAACTATAGGATATCGCTTCATCTAGGGCCCGCTGAGCACATCCAACTCCAATAGCAGCAATGGCAACGCGCCCTCTATCAAGGCCACCCATCGCGACATTGAATCCTTGACCTTCCTCAAGTAAACGATCTTCGGATGGTACAAAACAATTTTCAAAAATAAGTTCTTTGGTAGGGGAGGTCTTCCATCCCATTTTCTTTTCGGCCTTACCGTAAGAAAAACCTGGAGCACCATCTCTAATAATAAAAGCCGAAACCCCTTTGGCCCCTTCTCCACCAGTTCGCGCCATCACAATATAGGTTTTAGCAATGCCACCAGAGGTAATCCACATCTTCGTCCCATTAAGGACATAGCCGCCTTCAACTTTTTTTGCGGTGGTTTTTAAAGAAGCAGCATCTGAACCGGAGTGAGATTCAGATAAAGCGAAGGCTCCGATCTCCTCACCAGATGCTAAAGCGGGGAGGTATTTGCTTTTTTGATCAATGTTACCATATTCATTTAAAATGGTCTGAACCATGGATGAAACTGAAACAGTGACCGCATAAGGAACTGAGACTTTGGCTATTTCTTCAAGGACATAACAATAATCCAAATAGGTGAGTCCGGCCCCACCATATTCTTCAGGTAGAGTGACTCCAGTGACTCCATAATCACCTAAACCTTTGAAGAATTCCATTCGAAATTTTCCCTCAGAATCATCGTGCTCCATATGAGGTTCGATGGTCTCCTGACAGTATTTTGCCAAATTTCGACACAGTTCTTTTTGAAAATCGTTCATATTAATCTCTTAAGGCTTCTCTCAGAAGATTTTTGGCAATGATCATGATCATGACTTCATTTGTCCCTGCACCAATTTCATTGAGTTTGTTGTCTCTCATCATACGCTCAACTGGGAACTCTCTGGAATACCCATATCCACCGTGTAATTGGATGGCATCTAGAGCAATCTTAGTCGCCATTTTTGGAAGTTGAAGTTTGACTGCTGAAGCAAGGTTGTTGGATTTATTTCCATTATCGAATTCATAACAAACTGTGTAGAGCATTCGTCTCATGGCTTCAGTCTCTGAATACATTTCTGCAATCATTTTTTGAATCATTTGAAAGTTGGCCAGATTTTTCCCGAATTGTTTTCTCTCTCCCGCATATTTAACACATTGATCGAGGCAAGCCTGGGCAATTCCAAGAGAAATTCCGGCGATTGTAATTCGTTCGATCTCAAGATTCTTCATCATATGGATAACCGAATCGCCCTCATTACCTACGCGGTTTGAGACTGGCACTTTGGCTTTTTGAAAGGAAAGCTCACCCGTCGGAGAAGAGCGCATGCCCATTTTATGAATCTCTTTTGAAACACTAAAACCTGGAGTGTCTTTTTCCACGATGAATGTTGTGAGGTCTTTTTTTCCTGGGCCAGTTCTAGTGTAAAGATAAACCACATCAGCGTACTGAGCATTTGTAATCCACATTTTGTTACCAGTGATCTCATAAAAATCGCCAGACTTAACAGCTTTAGTTTGCATGCCGACTGCATCTGAACCAAATTCTGGCTCACTCATTCCCATACACCCAACATGCTCACCAGAAATGAGTTTTGGGAGGTATTTGGCTTTTTGTTCGTCCGATCCGTTATTGTTCAGATTATTCACACACAAGATTGTATGAGCAAGGTAGGAGAGGGTAGAACCTGCACAGGCCTTACCGAATTCTTCCATCACAATTGTGGCAGCAGTTGCCCCCATTCCTGCGCCACCATAATCTGGATCAGCAGTAATACCTAAAAGGCCGAGCTCTCCCATGTGTTTGAAAGCTTTTAAATTGAAACTTTCCTTATTGTCATGGTGTTCAGCAAAGGGAGCGAGTTCATTTTTAGCAAAATCGCGGCAAACTTTTTGAATCTCTTTTTCTTCAGGAGTAAAAAACCACATAGGTGTTCCTTTTTGAATCGCCAAAGTGTAGCGGAAAAATCAGTCTTTGTTAATTAGAGTAGTCCCCATTATTTTGATACACTTCACGTCATTTATTAAGCTAAAATCAAGTCTAGAAGATAATATTTTGGAAGCCCATGCATTTGAATGACCAGTCTCAAACATTTATTAGCCCAGTTAGACCCGGTGAGCAGTGGTTTTTCTACTGGAAAACCTCGGCTGCGCTTTGGGAGAAGCATATTGTTGAATCTCCAGCGGATGAAACCGTTTATATCCCTTTAAACTGGGGTGCCCATGCTGAGGCCAATGGGGTATGGGATTTTGGACAAATTTTTGCTGAAAGAGATCTTGGTCGGCTGATGGAGCTCTTAACGCGCCATGGCCGTCGTTCATGTTGGCTACTTCCTCTTGGGCCCTGTCCTTTTCTTCCCAATGGGGGAATTCCTATTGCTGGGGCAAGATCTCTTAGTAGTTCTGAAGTCGGTATGAATTATGCTTGCCTTGATCAGGAGGGGGCGATTCATAAAATGTATTCTTTTTTTGATCCCAAGGTTTTTCAGCTTTATTCAGGTTTTGTCTCTCAATTAGCAAAACTTTTTACTGCGAGAAATTTTAAAACGTCAGTATGGGGCGTAGAATATTACTTTTATGAAAATGCGACTTACACATCCTTTTTTGCTGATCATTCAATCGTCTTCGAGCAAGGTTTTTCTCGCTTTATAAGAAAAAATTTTCCTCAAGGGCTGGAGATTAATTCTGCAGCAGATGAGCTAGTGCTAAAAAACAAATTCAGGCAGGAAGTGAGACAACTTTTTTCGGCCATAGCCTCTGATGCTTTAGCGATTTTTTGGTCTGGAATTAAAGACATTCATGTTATTGGAGCATCACCAAAAAATACCATTAATCGTTCCCTTGCGGGGGGGCTGTCTCAAGTTTCTATCCTTCAAGACTTATTTAATTCTTACGTTCATCAAAAATGGGTCAGTACTAGTTTGTTAAGCGTCAATGAAAAGAAAAATGTGGTCCAAAGTTGTCTCAGTGAGCATTTTGGACAAAGTGAAATTCAAGATCAGTATCATCCGAGAACGGTTTCAAAAGATCTGACTGAAGATTTTCGGCCACTTGCACTGGTTGATGTTTTTGATTCCTTCCACCCGGAAGTCTATACACAAAATGGCCTAAGGGATTATCTCCAAGCTCACTGTCGTTGGATGTATTACATTCATGAGCAAATGGATTTTAGTCCCCAGTGGATTGATACTTCATCAGATCGAATAAAATTCTTTCATGCAAAAAACATGGATCGTGTGAAACTGGCGCAAATGCTGAAGCTCTTTATGATGGGACAAAGGATTGTTTTTGATCGAGATGAAATTTCAGAGGAACTAGATAAAAGACTTCAAATATTTTATTTGGAAAATAATTTAAAACCTCAAACTATAAATTACCTTTCACCTGTTCAAATTTGCTTACTTGGCGAGGGCCGTTTTTTAACATTTGAGGGATCACGATTAGAAAAAACAGAACAACAGAAGCAATTTTGGGCCCATATTTTTAAATTTATGAAGATAGACCATCCGCCCCTCATAACGGACTCAGATGTCTTCAATTTATGGAGAATTAGATCAACTTCGTCACATGAATTGAACTATCTAGATGTTAGACGTGTAAATTTATACAACCCAACAAGTTATAAAAAAATCGTCAAAATTCAGAACCAGAAAAGATTTGCCTTTCTCAAGATGATTGATCCTGTCCAGGCTTCCGCTAAGACAAACTCTGATGGGGTAGAAGTAGAACTCTTACCACAGGGGAAAATTGCTTTGGATTTTGGACACTATGAGGAGTCTTTATGAAAGAGCTGGTGCTGATTTATCACTTTGAAACTTCTCAAAATAAGAATGATGAATTTAAACCGGCCAGTTACAAAATTCTCTATATTTTTAATGCTGATGGGATGATTGACGATAAAAGAATTGCTGAATTTATCAATGCTAATGCTGAAAGTTTTTCCCTAGACCAAAGCTTTTCAAATCTGGATGATTTAAAGTCATTCAGTTTGCATCTTTCTCAGTATTTCGAGAGAAATGAAGTAAGGCTTATATCTGTTCAAGATTACAATATTGGCATTGACGGGGCAAAAGATCGCCATTCTTTTGTGCAAATTTTTTCTAATTATGGTGAAGTTTTTGTTGATGAATCGAAGCCCAAAAAGAAGGGGCTCTTTGGTAATTTTTTTTAAATAATATTTTATCTAAGAATTAAAATCTTTGAGATTGATGATTTTTTTCTTCTTCTGTTCAATATCTGATTTCAACCGTTCTTGTTCCTCTTTTATAGAACTGACTTCAAGTTGAAGGGACTTAAGTTTTTTAGACAAATCAAAGAGTTCAGACTTTGCCTCTTTAATGATGGCTTCCTTCGCTTCATCGAGTTCTGCTATTTTTGACTTTGCATTCTGCTCAACCTGCGCAATCTCTTTTTTGATATCCTCTATCTCTTTTTCTCTCATTAGAATGAGGTTTGGATTTTTAAAAACATCCAATTTTTTTTGATCTTCTTGTTTGTTTTGATCGGGTGAAGATTTAAAGGATAATGGACGTTTGAGTTGTTTCTTAATCATCTCATCTAGGAGCTGTAGATTGATGTCGTTTGTCTCTGTAATCACAAATAGTTGTTCTCCTATTTCGATTAAAGCAAAGAATTTCAGTGGTACTAACTCTAGGGGAGGTAACTCTTCACGATTTAATATTGTCTTGTTTTTTGAATCAAGGTCCTGAATTGTTATTTTTATTGGCGAGGATTCTTTATCAAGAGAAATAAGTGCATGTTTACCGCTCATCTTTGAGTCACTAGGAAATTGAATGTCTCCAGTATTTCTCCCAATGAGTAATTTATCTGTTAATTCATAGTATTTGATCGAATTCACATGATAGAGATAAATCAGAACTTTCCCCTAATAAGCTGTTTTTTCAAGTAATTATCGGAATTAAGGCGCCAGGGCCTTAATTTTGATCACTTTTAGTCTGTTGATGTCCGATAAATTCTAGGTAAGAAGGAGTCGGGTCATGGCTGCGCCAGTTTATCAAAATAGTGATAAAAATTTGAATATTCAAGACATCGTTAAGGCCTTGGCCGTAGGGGGGTTGATAAATTTACAGCAAGTCGATATTTTCATCAAAAAGTGGAGTTCCTCAAAAGAAAATCCACTCAACTTTATGCTCGATATAGGCATTAAACACCCAATCCAAAAAGATCGAAATTGTTCTCATGATGAAATATTGGCGATTTTAGCTCAGCAATTCGGCGTTGAATATTTGCGAGTTGATCCTCTTAAAGTTTCTTTGGAAACAGTAGGAAACCTTTTACCACTGGCCTACTTAGATAGATTATCTATTGTGCCTATTGAACTAAATCCTAATGAAGTTATTTTCTTGAGCTCTGAGCCATTTGCCTTATCCTGGGTTGATGAGGTTTCAACACAGTTAAGAAGAAAGATCATTCTTAGGCTTGGTTCTCCAAGGCAAATACGACATCTTTTAAACGAAATCTTTATTGTCCAGAAGGCTTTTAAAGGGTTGGCAAGAGATCAGGGGTCATCTGGGCAAGAGAAAATGCGACTCCTACGGCAGGGAAAAATAGGTGAGCTTGATGCTTTAATAGAAAAATCTCGTGGCCGTAATCTTGGAGCCCAAGATGGTTTCGTTGCTAAAATTGTCGATTGGCTTATTAACTTTGCGACTCTTGAAAGAGCCTCCGATATTCATTTAGAACCTAAAAAAGGTTTGGCACAGGTTCGTTTCAGGGTAGATGGTGATTTAAGGGTTGTTTACAGAATGGATCATGAAGCGATGATGATGGTGATTGCACGCTTCAAGATTCTTGGAGATATGAAGTTAGATGAAAAAAGAAAACCTCAAGACGGTGGGATTAAGAGAAATCTAGATAATGGTAAACAAGTTGAAATGCGACTTTCAACTCTACCCACCAACTTTGGTGAGAAAATGGTGGTTCGGATTTTTGATAAAAACGTCGCTGGAAAAGATTTAGATTTTATAGGATTTGATCAACAAGATCTTAATCTTTGGGATCAGCTGATTCATGAACCTCAAGGACTTATTCTTGTGACTGGTCCAACTGGCTCTGGGAAAACAACCACTCTATATACTTCACTTAATAGAGTCGCGACTCCGGACGTAAACGTTTGCACCGCCGAAGATCCGATTGAAATGGAAGTTGATAGTTTTAACCAGGTTCAAGTTAATCCCCAGGTCGGTCTCAATTTTGCTGATTGTATCAGGTCCTTTTTAAGGCAGGACCCTGACATTATTATGGTGGGTGAGATTCGAGATTTTGAAACAGGTGAAATGGCCATTCAAAGTTCTCTCACTGGGCATTTGGTTTTTTCAACTTTACACACCAATGGTGCTCTGGCCACCATACAGCGACTCATTGATTTAGGACTGCCTACATTTCTAATCAATTCATCTCTAACAGGAATTCTAGCTCAGAGATTGGTGAAAAAACTTTGTTCTCATTGTAAGAAAGCGGTTCCTGCAGACCATGATAAATGGAAGGTTCTGCTTGATGGTGAAAAATTAAATACTCCAGAGTTTTTCTATGAACCAGTTGGATGTGAAGAGTGTAAACAAACTGGGTACTCTGGAAGGCTCTGCATTTACGAGTTAGTAAAAATTGATGATCGAATCAAAAAGGTTATTCATGGCAAGGTTGAAATCGCTGAATTGAGGGAGAGAACTCGCGGTCTTTATCGCTCCATTCGATTTAATGGAGCGAGAAAAGTCGCTTCAGGTGAAACATCCATGGATGAGGTTTTAAAAGTGGTCTACTAAGGGGCCGTATAAAAGTTCAACATAGCGGTGCCATTTTAGCTCTTTTGGTGTCTAGGTTTTGGACAGTCTCTCTTTTGGTATAACTAAATACTTAAAAATGCATGATTTTTTTTGGCCAGGATTTTGCTCCTAGGTTACGTAATTATTTATTACGACCTGGAGGTCCTTTTGAAAAAATCATTAAAAATGAGCCTTATTGCTTTTTCATTATTTTCTTTATCTCCATGGGCCCTCGCTCAAAATTACTCTGGCTCTATCTCTGATCTGACTACCATATTTGATCCTCCAATGAATATTAATGGCATTCTCTGTGATGCCCAGGTAAATACCGGTAATGAGCATGGGTACAAAGCATGTTCTGATGGTGTCAGTGCTGCAAGATGGATGGCAGAAAAATATGCAAGGAATGCGGGTAAATATTTAGGATGTCTTGATGGTTTTTATCAAGGTGTCTCTGATGGGTATAATGCTGGCGTGAACCCAACAGCTGAAATGATAAAAATAGCCGAAGCTTATGTGAGTGGAGCTAACTTCGATAGCGCCGTTTCACGAGGATTCGAAAAGGCAAAAGCTGAGGGACAGACTGAATCAGCTGATCAAATTATTTCTCGCTATCGTTCAGTATTAGATATGCAAGACGGTTCAGGTCGCCAAGTTTTACCAAGTAAAAATTATGATTATCCCAAAGTCACGTTCAATGGTTTTTCTGATGGTTATGAGTACGATGTTGTGAGAAAAATGGGGAATGAATTTGATGCCGTCTATGCCAAAGGTTGGGTCAACAAAAATTCTCCTCTCGATGACAGGCTTGCTGCACGAAAAGCTTTAAATCTTCAAAATGAATTCGCTAATTCTCTTTGTAATTCAAATGAAACTATTTTTGGCCGTCGAAATATGCCATCAATTTCGATCTGGGATTTTTTTCGTGCCAACAGACAATATAATTTCCAAAATTATGGTTGGAGAAATCCTGAATGGGCCTGGGATGTTTTTGACCGAGATGAAAGAACACTTGAGCAGTATCAAACATTTAATAGGCTTAAGACACTCGAAAAAACAGTCACTGAAACAATAGCGATTAAAGAAAAAAGATATAAGTTGGATGCAAGCGGAAATCCAATCCGTGCCCTTAATACTAATGGGCAACCAGCGGTAGATGCTAATGGGCAGCCCTTGTTTCAAATGGAAGAAATCATCACTGGTTACAGAAATGAGACGAGGAGGGTGAAGCTTTCAGACGCTGAAGTTCAAGCTTTGGCCAATATTTATATCAATGGGTTTAAGCAAGCTTATGATCGCTTTTATGCCCGTCAATATGCTTCCATTAACTATCATCAAGAAGGCATAGAAAAATACAAGATTGCAAAAATAATTGGTAAAGGCATGGGAGAGGAGGTTGCTCAGCACTTCTCGCGCAGAGAAGCATATAATCAGCAATACAAATTACAGTCAGCAAAAAAATATGCCGAGGAAGTTAAGCGTCTTTATAAAGAAAGTTTTGATCGCTTGCTTGGAGTGTTTGAAAATAATCCCGTTATTGAATTAAATGACGCTTCTGTTGTTGGACAGGTTGATGACTCAATTTTTCGTCCAGGTGAGGAGTTAAAAGTTAAGTTTTCTGTTAGTAATCTCGGTGAGAAAGCTGCTCAGTCTAATATGAATTTTGAGAATTCACAGGATGTTATTGCAAGCAGACATGGTTTTAATTTTACGGCACCTGTTTTAAGTAGATCAAATTATGTAACTGAGACACTAGGAAAAATTAACGAAATGAATGAAGCAAGAGAAACGATCTCTCTTCAGATGGGTATCAGAAATCCTGGAGACATTGCAGAAGTTGCTAAATCATTAGTGGTTCGTAAACAACGTAACTTATTTTTAAATGACTATGTTGAGATTGATCAAGTAAATGGTAATCTCGATTTTTTATCTGGCTCACTTTCTTTGATGGTCAACCTTAAAAACCCTGCAAGAGGTGTTGAATCCCCGGTTTCTGTTGTGGAGGTCTCATTTGGTAAATTAGGTTTGTCTGAAAAAAATATTGAACCGATTGCCCCTGGAGAAACTCGTCAGGTTTTAGTCAATATCGATAGTCTTGATCCACTTTCAGTCATTTTGGCCGGAAAAATTGAGGGAATGGTCCATGTGAGGTTAGGAGGAAAGGTGGTTCAAAGGCACGCTGTTTCTCTTAATTTAGAGATGAATCGAATAGATGCTCTGGTCACATATTTTGATTCTCTTGTTACAAAGAGAACCTTGACTACTGGTAAAGAATCTTTGGCCGATCGTTTGGCAAAATTACAAGGAATGCTTGAAGAGTTTTTAAAAGATGACATTGAAAATAATGTAAGATGGAAAAAGGGTGACCAAGTTTCAAGAACAATAATTGGACTGATACAAAGAACTTATGACGTTTCTAAGCGTTCAGGTCGAATGACTGAAAGTGCTCAAAAGGGCTATGATGATCTCGGAAAAGTACTTGCTAGAAATTTAAAAGAAGTGAGAAATGGAGGCGGTTTAAGGCTTAAGAGTACAAACCAAAAGTATTTTTTAAAGGAGATTAGTAAATTTGCAGAAATATCGACTAAAAGACGTGATTGGAAGTAGTTTTTAGAAAGAGGGGCCAGCTAGGCCCCTCTAAATTGATCTAAGTCCCTAAATTATCTACCATTGTAAATTGTCCCTTATGCTGGATTAGTTCTTGCAAAAATCCCTAAGATCCACTACTTATTCGCTCTATGAAGCCATCTTTTTTTGACCTTACATATGACGACTTAAAAAGCCTATTAGTAGAGAAAGGTTTTTCTGCGTTCGGTGCAACCCAAATATTTGATTGGGTTTATAAAAAGTGGGTTCATGATCCTCAACAATGGTCTAATGTTTCTAAGGCTGCCAAAGAGTTTTTTTCTGAAAGCTATGACTTCAATTTATTAAATATTGTTTGGAATGGATTATCCAAAGATGGGACGAGAAAATTTCTGGTTAAAATGCAAGACGGTCAAACCGTTGAAACTGTCGCCATACCTGCTCGGGAACGTTTAACACTTTGTGTTTCCTCTCAGGTTGGGTGTGCAGTGGGATGCACTTTTTGCCACACGGCGACCCAGGGGCTTAAAAGGCATCTAAAAACTTCTGAGGTGGTTTTACAGTTTCTTACTGTTCAGAAATTTCTCAATGACCTCGGTGAAGGGGATGAGTTAACTAATATTGTCTATATGGGACAAGGGGAACCTCTTCATAATTATGAGAACATGAAAAAAGCAACGATGATTTTCATGAGTGAGAAGGGACTTGGGTTAGGTCAGCGTAGGATTACACTTTCAACTTCTGGTCTTGTTCCTGCAATTGAAAAGTTGGCGTTGGATTTTCCAACGGTGAATATTGCTATTTCTTTGCACTCAGCTCGAAATGATATTCGAACTGAACTTATGCCGATTAACAAGGTGTATGATCTTGAGAGACTATTTACTGCCATTCGGAAAATTCCCTTAAAGGCCCACCGCCGAATTACCTATGAGTATTTATTAATTGATGGGTTAAATGATTCTTTAGAAGATGTGGTGGCACTATCTGATCTTTTAAATTCAAAAGAATCAAAAATTAATCTGATTCCATTTAATGAGTATCCTGGTTCTCAATATAAAAGACCGGGTGAGCAAAAGATCATGTGGTTTTTGGATCAGATGATTAAACGTGGATTTACCTGCACCATACGTACAACTAAAGGAAGCGACATCTTAGCGGCCTGTGGTCAGCTCAAGAGTGAGTTTGATAAAGTTAATGTTTGGAGTGAGAAAGCGCCTATTGTTATTCCGAGTATAGCAAGTAGTTTAAATCAGAGTCTTCAGAACTAAGAGTTTCTTCAGTTTTTAACTCAGATTCTGGAGTCTCCTTTTTCGCTTTAGAACCAGCAAAAGCCCGACCCGCCGATTTTTCTTTCACGGCTTTTTCAATTTTAAAATTTTCAGCTTCTTCAATTGACTCATGTTCTATCGCTTCTTTGGCGCTGGCCATGGTGAAGGTGAGAAATGTTAAAGCAGCGAGTAAAA
>CANEVK010000052.1 GCA_947442115.1 Bacteriovoracaceae bacterium
CCTGTAAAGTCTCCCGCACTCCGGCGGTAGTTTGGATCAAAATCAGTGAAGTTTAAAAGAGATTCTCTTAAAGTAAAATCTAATCTTAATTTAATAAAGGGAACATTTTGGACAATTCGGCTACCCTTGCGGTCATGCAACACGAGGTCTTTATCTTGAGTGCTAAGGATATGAATGATTTCCTCACATTCGCCAGATTTCTCTTTTTTTATACAATGGTTTCTTAGGATTTCACCAGTCTTAGAATTTTTAATTGAACTACCTATCTGCACGAGTTTAGACATGTCAAAACTCTCATTCAAGAGAAAGGTTGTCTTCCTTACGCCTTTATCAAGGCCTGCAAAAGAAGAAGTTGAGATGAGTACAAGTGCGGCCATTAAAGTTTTTTTCATATGATGAGTTTACGCTAGATTTTTTTTCAATGCCCAAGATTGAACTTTTTTCAATTCATTCTGGTTATTGTCTAATTTGTTGACACCCATTGTGTACAACAATTTTTTACCTTAGGTTGATAACTACTGGTTTTTTGATCTCTTCCCTCGTTTAGCTTTTGGCATTGAATTTGTATGTTACCCACTAATCTATTTATAAGGGGGAATTATGAAATCAATACTATTCACTTTTTTTGCGCTTTCATTATCGATAACTTATTCAGATCAATCTCTGGGGTCTGAATGTTTAGAGGGATCTCCTATGAAGAGTTCCAGTATTGCTTTTGAACACTTAAAAAAACTTGATGATGGAAGTGTTTGGATAAAAGGAATCCATCTCGTTGATGGACAAAGTCTTTTACGTATCAAAGCGAGTGATCTAAACAAGCGAAGAATTTGTCAACATCTTGGATTTAGAGTTGCAGCAGGAGCAAGGATTGAATTTGATCGTTCTTCTTTGGTCGTCGGTATTAATAAAGATTTAAAAGCGACTACATCTAAAAAAGCGGATACTAAATTTATTCAGAATATTACTTGTCGATAATTTTAAGGAGTTTAATATGAAATTAGCAACACTCGCCCTTTCAGCATTTGTTTCCTTCTCAGCATTTGCTCAATCAGTAGATACCTCTGGTGTACAGATTCTAGAAGTGGAAAGTTTGGGCGGAGATCTTTCTATCTCTCTTAATTCGAAATCCGCTGCTGCTAAAAAAGGTTTTCTCTTAAAAAAAATGAAAGCAAAAAAAGAAGCTAAAAGTCTCGCTAAATATGCCATTCCTGAAGCCCTTAAAGGGATTTGCCGTGCTGGAAGCTTTGAAGTTGAAGATCTCATATTGCCAGAAGCTGAGTGTAAAGATTTAGGTGAACAAATGGAATGTAGCTTTAATAAGGTCCAAGTGAGATGTTCAGAAATCTCTGAAAGAAAAACTCTTGAATTTAAACTTGATGTCGGTCTGATTCAACCAAGTTCGGCCTGTATTGAAGTCATTCAGGGGAGATACAGTATCGATAATGATATTATTAACCACTGTAACCGGATAAAAAGTAAAACTCAGTTCCAGTGTGTTTCAACCCTCACGTCATATTCAAAGATAAAAACATTGGCGATCCGAGCTTGCTCTGTCTTTAGTTCTGAATTCTCTCAGCAAGTTTTAGAGTCTTATCAAGATAGAGGCTTTGAGGAGCCATCACCAAGTCTAGTGGTTATTTTGGCCGCTGCGAATACTGAATCAGAGGCAACTTGTATTAAAAATAAAATGATGCTGAATAGCTTAACAGTTCAGGACCTTGAAAAAAGTTGTATTAAGGATTCAAAGCTTGATCTTGATCGAAGAGAGCATGAAGGACTTGGTTTTGTAATAAATCCAAGAACCATTCAATACAAATTTCGTGGAGTCATTGGTAAGTAATTAACTTAAAGATAAAAAAAAGCCTCCAAGGTATACCTTGGAGGCTTTTTTCGTTAGAAATTAAGGAGCAGCGTTCGTCTTGATGACTTCGCAGCAAACTTTTTTACCACTCATCATGGATTCGCGTGGCTTATCCGTGTTAAAGCAAATAATTCCAATTGTAATATTTATGGCAAAACTTTTCTCTATAGACCCGCACTGGGTGTAGCATTGGTGATGAGTAACGCCGCTAAAAAATCTGAAACATTAATAAAACCAGTAGTAACCAACAGCTTTAAGTATTTTAACAACATAGGGACGACTCTCAAAAAGAATCTCTTAAACGCCATGAGCTGAAAATCTTAAGGCAACATAAGCGTAGAAGATTCTTGTGAAGGAGATTCTAAATGATTCATATTGCGGCGATGGAGTTCATCGTATTAAAGAAATAAAAAGGTATTTCAATGAAGGCCTAATAGTTGAGAAAATAAGAAAGCCGACCTGAAGGCCGGCTTTCTTATTGTTATTCAATTAAATTCTAACGACCAATTCGAGCTTGTAGTTCAGCAATTTCTAAATCCAAACACTTTCCGATTCTTTTGAGTTCAAGAAGTTCTCTATCAAGAACCTCAATTCTTGAATCAGAGAGAAGCATGTCTCTTTCAAACTTAGAAAGTCTGCCTTCTTCAGATGCGCGATCAACAATTTTCTTAACAAGTTGATTTTCAAAAGCTGTTCTTTCCTTCATCACTTTATAAAGGATCTCTGGGCCGCTCTTTTTAACATCTGCGCAAGTTACAAGCTCTTGAGCAAAAGCAGCGTTTGTAAGCACAAGAGAAAGACCGACAAGTGAAATTAATTTTTTCATTTTTTACTCCTAAGTTGATAATGAATCTGTTTTTTCTAGATTCTAGAGGAGTTTAAAAAATGGTGCATGGATATTATTCCAAGTGAGTAATCTCTTTAATGGGTGTCAAAGGAATAGACATTTAATTATGGTAGTTTTTTTCGGAGATCCGTTAGAACTGTTTTAATGAGGTCAGCGTTGTTTTTCATTGAATCAGAGAGAAGAATTTTTTCTAACTCATCAAGTAGAGTATGAGCTTCCTTCTTGGCACCAATCAATCCAAAAATCTTTACGTAGGTTAATTTTCCAGATTCTTTATCTTTGCCAGGTGTTTTTCCAAGGTTTTCAAAAGATGCAGTTTCATCCAGGATATCATCTATGATTTGAAAGCTAAGTCCAAGCTTTGTAGAAAAATCGAGAATCAATTCTTTTTTCAATTTTATTAACTGATCATCTGAGTGGGAATAAAGTCCAGCAAGACAAGAATAGTTAAAAAGCTCTCCAGTCTTCAGTGCATGGATATTTTTTAAAGTCTCTAAATCGAGTTCAGATGAAGCCTCAAGAGATTTTGCCTCGTGCTCTATATCCAAGAGTTGACCACGTATCATTCCTTCATGACCGCTTGAAGTCAGAAGGAGTTCAGTTAGTTCAATCGCTCGCTCAGTTGAACAAAATCGTGGGAGTTCCTTAAGCAGAAAAAGAGGGGCCATGGTTAAGAGAGCATCACCTGCGAGGATGGCCGTGGATTCACTAAATTGTTTATGGCAACTGGGTTGTCCACGTCTAAAGTCATCATTATCCATGGCGGGCAAGTCATCATGTATAAGCGAATAACAATGAATCATTTCAATAGCCACACCACATCTCATGGCCATTTCCATGTTTCCTTGAAAATAGTCACAAAAGGCGAGACTCAAGAAAGGGCGGATTCTTTTACCGGGGGCAAGCAGAGAATATCTGACAGCTTTATTGAGGTCATTAATAGGGGGGAAGTACTCATCAACTTTAAGTTGGAGAAATGTTTCGAATTGTTTAAGCGTCTCTTCAGGTGTCATAGATAATAGTTTTATGATGAGATTTTGCCGCAGTCAAAGCTTATATAGTGAACAAATCGTCTTCCAAATCTCTTCATCACTTTTTTCAGTATGGTGTCGGAAAGTAAATTCCGGGACTTTCATCTTAAAATCGGCTGTTTTAAGTTTTATTTTTTTGCCAGGGTCTTCCCAATGAGAGCTCAGGCCTAGCTTTTTTTTTCATACTATTTTTGTGCTTTCTTTTTTATCTTCTCTTTCCATCCCAGTCAGGACATGCTGAATTCCAAAACGATTGGTAACAGAGCTTGTGATCTCAACAGTAAAGTGACCAATGGGAGCATAATCTTTTTTGAGAGACTTAAATCCTCCAGACAAAAGGAGGTGGCGAGGTGATTCCCAGCTAATTTAAAAACGTGGTTTTGTTACTTAGAGTTTTTATAAATGGGAAAAATAATCCATAAATAAATTATTTCAAATAATTCAGCCACATGCAGAGAAGGGTGATTAAAAGAGTTGGCAGATTTGAATGACGAGTAATTTTATTTGCTTATAAAACTTGATTTTTGGACTCAAGAAAAAGCTGAGTCTTTTCACTTAATTCGATCAATATTTTCGTTTTTTCTTAAGATTCATCTCCGTGTCATTTATGAATATTCCTATAATGTCTCAATGGTCATTTAAATAAAGGAGAAACCATGAAAAACATTTTTATGGTGCTGCCATTAGCTTTATCGTTTTCGGTATTTGCTCAAAACTCAGCATCATTAGAGAAGAAGTGTGATGACATCATCAACAAGGCTAAAAAACAGGCCGACAACTGTTTAAAAATCAAAGATGCTCCAAAAAGAAAAGCTTGCTTTGATAAAATTGGACAGACAGTTGAACAGATGATGGGAAAAGCGAAAGAACTTGAAGAAGTTTGTAAGCCTAAGTTCGATGCTGCTGGACAAGAGTACAAAGCTAAGGAAGCTTCTCTTTATCCAAATCAGCCATCATCTTTTGGTGATGGAGGCCAGCAAGGTCAGGGACCTCAAGGACAACCTAGTCAACAAGGTCAAGGATCTCAAGGACAACCTGCTCAGCAAGGTCAAGGTACTCAAGGTCAGGCGCCATTTGATTGTCGTAAACTTATCAGTGATCTAGAAAAAGAAGCTGCAAAATGTATGGGAGTAGCAACTTTTGAAAAACGTAAAGCTTGTTTTGATCAAATAGGTCAAAAATTTAAGATTGAAGAAATTGAAGGCAAGGGACTTTGTCGCGGAGAACTTGAAAGTTTAAAAAATAAAGTAAGCTCTCAAGAAAAATCTAAATACCCTAATCAGCCTTCAGCTCTTGGTGGTTCAAATTCTCAAGGCCCACAAGGGACTCAAGGTACTGGTCCTCAAGGTCAGCCAGGTAAACCAGCTGATGACAAAGGTCAAAAGCCTGAAGGTGGTAAAGCTGCAGATTGCTCAAAAATTCTTGAGAAAATTAAAAAAGCTGCAGATGCCTGTTTAAAATTGAAGGCACGTGATAAGCGTCAGGCCTGTATGGATAAAGTCGGAGAGCAAGTTGAAGGCTCTAGCTTTCCAGCAGAATGCCGTGAAGCCGTTGCACCTCTTAAGCAGCAAGTGATGGAAAAAGAAAAACAACTTTATCCAAATCAAGAACCAACAGTTAAATAGTTGATTTCTAGATGATGGGGGAGGGAAATCTCCCCCATTTTTGTCTTAAGTTTTATCCGAATTTTCCGATCAGTTTCTTATGAAAAGTTCCCTTAAAAAAATCCTTAATCCTTTGATACGCTGGTGGAGTGAAGAAATCTCTGTTTTGCCTACGAAAATAAAATGGGGTTTGTTGATTTGTTTACTTGCTGGGGCTTCAATAGTGAAAGTCGGTGAGGAAATATTTAGCAAGGTTATGATTTCTTGGGAAGGACACCAAGTTCAAGAGGTTGTAACATCGAAAGAACAAAGAATTGCTGTTACTGCTGCTGCACTTGAAAAACGAGATATTTCGCAGGTTTTTAATGTCTTTGGGCATATTAAACCATTAAAAGAAATTCAGATCAGTTCAGACGATGGCATGAGCGTTAGTCATGTCTTTGTAAAATGGGGTCAGAAAGTAAAAAAAGGTGAACCCTTATTTCAAGTTGATTCCCGTATTCACCAATTACGTACCAAACTTCAGAATATGGAAGGTCAGATAAGGCAACAGGAGTTAGAGGTTATTTCCTCCCTGGCAGAAAAAGAAATCATTTCAAAGAATGAATTTAAACAGAAAAAGCAGGAGCTTGAATCAAGCAAAATAAGAAATCAAATTACAAAGCTTGAAAGTAAGGCCGGTAAAATCATTTCTCCGATTGATGGTGTCATTGCAGAAATAAAAATGAAAGTCGGAGATTATGTCGATGATCCACAAAAATTTTATATAAAAGTCGTAGACCTTTCAGAGCTTCGTTTTGAGACTTGGGTTCCTCTAGATATAGCCTCAAGAATTAATTTTGGTGACAGTGTTGATTTTGAATGGAAAAGAACGGCTGCAAGATTGGGTGAAGAAGAACAAGCTGAAATCGAAACAGGGGTTGTGGACGGTGTCTCTCCGATGATAGATGCTCAATCAGGTACAGTCATGGTCACAGTTTCGTTGAAAGATCTTTTTAATAATTGGAAGTCTGGTATTTATGTAAAGGCAGCTTTCCCATTGGAAAAAAAGCAATCAGCGCTCGCTATTAAAAATTCTAGCCTCATTTATGACAAGGGTCAGGCCTACGCTTATAGAATCATCGCAAGCGAGCAAGAGTCTTTTGCTCAAGCAGAAAAAGTTCCCGTTAAACTTGGAATAAGTGATGGAGAATATTCTGAAGTCATGGAAGGTCTAAGTCAGAGTGAAAAAGTCGTTGATAAAGGTGTCGGAACTGTCACTCCAGACATGCCTATTGAAGTGATAAAAAACTGACTTAAATCTCATCTCCTATTATAATTTTCAAATGGTTGAATTTTCTGTCCGAAGACCAATTTCTATTCTGATGCTTGCCATAGGTATTGTGGTAATGGGATTAATTTCTTTTAAAGGAATCCCAGTTGAACTCATGCCAAAAATTGATATTCCTGAAGTTACAGTTATCACCAAACTACCTGGGGCAAGTGCTGTAGAAGTCGAAACACAGGTCACGACACCCTTAGAGAGAAGCCTTGCGACGACACCAGGCCTCAAAACAATGAGATCGTCATCCACCTCCGGGCGTTCTGAGATTTTTATAAGTTTTACCAGTGACATCTCTTTTATGGAAATTCTAAACCAAGTAAAGGATAGGCTTGATTCCGCAAGTTTACCTGATGGAGTTTCACGCCCACGGATCCAACGCGATCAAAGTCGTGAGACACCACTTTTAAGTGCTGTTATTTCTATTGATAAAAAAGAACAGCTTTTAAGTATCGATGAATTAGTTAGAGATCTTGAAAAGATAGATGGTGTGGCAATTGTCTCACTCCTAGGTGCCGAGAGGAGTGAAATTTCAATTCAGTTGTTGCCTGAAAAGCTTCTTGCATACCAAATAAATGCGGATCAAATAAAGCAAACTATTCAAGAATCTCAAAAAAGTTATTCGGCCGGTAGTATAGTTATTGATGGTCGATTGCTAAATCTAAGGCTTGGAACAGTTATTTCGAATCTTGATGAATTAAGAAGAATTATTATAAAGCAAGAGTCACAAAAACTGATCCGATTAGAGGATGTGGCTATTGTGCAAATTAAAGATAGAGAGCCAGAAAATAGGGTAAGTTATAAAAACAAGAAATCACTTCTCATTGAGGTGAGGAAAGAGGCTACTGCCAATGCAGTCATTGTGGGACAAGAAGTTGCAGAGCAGATGTCTCATGGATTAAAGACAAAAAAAATCTCATTTGAAATACTAAATAATCAGGCGACTGAAATTAGTCGCGCGATTAGTGAAGTTAAAGATGCAGCAATTTCAGGTGGTGGATTAACTGCTGTCATGATTTATTTTTTGTTACAAAGTTTTAGTGCAACGATTGTCGTTTTAACGTCAATTCCTCTGTCGCTTTTGATTTGTATGATTTGCATGATGTTGACCGGGATGTCCTTTAATACCATGTCACTCATTGGTATGGCCCTTGGGATCGGAATGATTGTCGATAGTGCCATCGTTGTTTTGGATAATATCAATTATTATCGAGCAAGATTAGATGATCCCAATGAAGCTGCACTTTGGGGAGTAAAAAAGGTCTTAGGCCAAGTAGTGATTTCAACTTTATGTACGATGATGGTTTTTGCTCCTCTCATATTTGCTCCTGGAATGATTGGAGGAATCTTTAAAGACGTATCACTTGTCATTATTTTTTCATTAAGTGCATCTATCATTATGGCGATCATGATTATCCCCCCCCTCACGGTTGCCATTGATCATTTTACGCCCATTTTTCCTTCACTTTCTCATCCAGTTTCACCAAAATTGCCAGAAACGAGGAATGCTCGTTATCTTTGGTTATTAAAAGTTTATTTTTACAGATTCTATTTTTCTTTTTGGTCTTTCACGCAAATCATGAAACGCTTTATTTCACGCGCATGGATGAATTCAGTTGCCTTGTTAATAGGCTTTTTTCGTCTAAGAGTTCCTCTTGCCCTGAGGCTTTTTGATAAGTTTATGTTGTGGATGGAGAGAATTTATGAAAATCAAATATTTAATAAAATACACAACACTAAGCGCTTTATAGGTTCAACAATTGCCGTTTTATTTATTTCACTAATTTTATTTTTAAACCTTGGGTCCGAATTCTTTCCTGAAGAGCGTGCCGGAAATCTATCAGCAAAACTGCAGTTCTCATCGAGTATGCCATCCTCTCAAATAACTTTAGAGTTAGATAAAATAGAGAAAAAAATAGTGGAGGAAAATATTGGTTCACCAACTTCTCTGCTTGGGGTTGATGGGGAAAATATTGCTAAAATTATTTTAACGCGTATCCCGAAAAGTTACGACGTCTCTGCACTAAAGTTACAAAAAATTTTACTGGATATCCCTGACCTGGTTTATACCATCGATAAGAAATCAATTGTTTCACAATCAAGACCGATTCAAGTTGAAGTATATGGTGATCAATTAGAAGATTTAGAAAAAAATGGCTTATTAGTCCTTAATGAACTTAAGTCGGTGAAAGAAATTAAAAATCCGACAACGGATATTAAGCAAAAAATACCTGAAGTTAAAGTTGTTTTTGATAGAGTTCGATTGTCAAAAAGCCAAACTGAAATTTCTGACTATGTGACACCATTGAAAAGTATGCTTTCTCATACGCCTTCTGGGGTTATGGAAATTGATGGAGAAACACTACCAATAAGTCTTTCGAAGCAAGACAAGTATCTTTCGACAGAATCATCAGTAAAATATTTTGGAGTTTGGAGTAAAAATAAATTGTCTTATCTCGAAGATGTTGCCTCTCTTGAGGTTAATTTATCCATGCCTGTGGTCAGGCATCAGGAAAAAAAGAGAATGATGCTAATCGAGGCGGATTTGAATGGAGTAGATCTCGCGAAGGCAGCCCAGGCAATTTCGGGAACACTTTCTAGGAACCCTTCGATAAAAAATATAACTTGGAAGCTGGGTGGGGCAGAGGCTGAAAGGGCGGATGTTCAATCGAAAATGATCTTTTTAGTCTTAATTTCTCTTTTACTTATTTACTTTTTGATGGCTTCACAATTTGAAAATCTAATACAGCCTCTTATCATCATGCTGGCCATACCTCTGTGCCTAATCGGAACTGCAATTATGTTGTGGATTTTTGGTATAAATGTCTCTGCCATTGTTTTGGTAGGTATCATTATTCTTGCGGGCTCTTGTGTTGGTACATCAATTATCATGATTGACAGTATAAATCAGAATCTTGCATCTGGAATGAATGTGATGGATGGAATTCTTATTGCTGCTAAAAATAGAATGCGTGCTGTACTGTTAACTCAAGGAACATCTGTCGTCGGTTTAATGCCACTACTTTTTTCTACTCAAGAAGGGGCAGCTCTTCAGAAATCTCTATCCGTAACCATTATTGGTGGTTTAACGAGTTCGACGATCCTTACTATGCTTTTAATCCCAGCTATCTACTATCATATGAAAATTAAAGAAATGGAAAAGGCCAATGTTTCCTAAGCTCTTTAAAGAAAAAAAACTAAGTTTAAGTCTTTTTTTGATCTTAAGTATCCTGACAGGTATCGGTGCGTGGCTTAAAATACCACTTGAAGCTATGCCAAGAGAGAATGCTGAAAATTTTCTCTATTTAAATGTTGGCTCAAAACAGGTTTCTTCACCAGTAGATCAGGAAAAAAGACTTGCACTCCCGCTTGAAGGCATTATCCGAACTTTAGAGGGGATAAGCTCTTATAAAACTAGTATTAATCAGAATTCTGTTTCAATGAGCCTTTCTTATAATTCAAAAATTAATATGGACCGCGCCTATTTTGATCTCTTGCAGTCCCTTCAAAAACTTGAAGAACTTAATATCCTAGAAATGAAACAAGTATCAATTACTCGTCTTAATCCTGAAGCTCAGGCCTTAATGAAATTATCCATATCTGGTAAAATGGATGAATCGCAATTAAAAAAAATAATCGATTCCGAGCTTCGTGGTCAAATTGAAAGTATTCCCGGTGTCGCTAAAGTTGAATTTTCTGGACTTGAAGTTGATTCAACTGTGATGAATCTTTCAAATCTTTCCATAAAGAATTTAAGACTTAATAAAGATTTAATGGCAAAAAGACTTGATGGTAGAATTCAAAATTATGCTATTGGCATAATGTCGACAAGTTATAATCGTTTACTTCCTTTGAATGCAACTTTAGAACGTCCTACTCATAATGATTATTTGCAAACGAACCTTGCTGAAAAATCATATGTACCACTTAGTGAAGTTGGTTTTATTGAATCGCAAGATAAAAAAGGGGGAGGAACAGTTGCTCATAAAAATTTAGAAAAAGCTATTTTTGTTGAACTTTTTGCTAAAGATGGTGCTGATCTTTTCCTGATTCAGGAAAGGTTAAATGGTATTTTAGAATCTTTTAAAAAGCGTGGAATCGTATTAGAACTTTTAATGGATAAGGTGAATGATTTAAAAGACTCTCTTGATGATGTTAAAATTTCACTTTTTATGTCTATCCTCCTTACGACTATTATTGTTCCACTTTTTTTACGCCAATTGACTCCTGCTTTTATTATCGCAAGCGTTATTCCGATTTCAACTCTTTGGACCATTGTACTCATGTTTGTAGTTGGGAAAACGCTTAATTTACTGACACTGTCGGGTCTTATCCTTTCAGTAGGGATGGTTGTTGATAATGGGATTATTGTCATGGAAAAAATTCAGCAACTTCTTGATGAGGGTTATGATAAAGTCTCAGCAGCCGCTCGAAGTGCCCAAGATGTTTTCTGGCCCCTGCTTATTTCAACTCTGACCAATGCATCCATTTTTATTCCGCCAACATTTATTGAAGGAGCTGATCCCTTTACAGATATGCTGAAATCTTTTAGAGATCCAATTGTCTTTTCGTTGATAACATCATTTTTTTCTTCATTGCTTGTTATTCCCCTTTTATCTCTTTTTTTTGATGTAGGGGTGGATAAAAATTTTAAAAGAACTAATTTTAATCCTCTTTTTTCTTTTTTATACTCAAAAAGAGTACTTTTATTGGTGCCTATTTTTTTAGGTCTAATTATTTCGATTACACCTATAAAAAACCTCCAAGAAAGTGACATCGAATCTCCTCGGGATCCATTTGTCAGTTTGAAAGTTAAATTTTCTTCTGATATTTCACCTCTTGAGAGAAAAGAACACTTTCTTAAACTTGAAAAGATGATCGCTAAAGATCAAAAGAATATTCCCTTTAAATTAATTCTTGCAGAATTTAATCCACTTTATCTAAATGGATCTTTCTCCATCTTTCCCTTTGAAGGCAACAACGATTTGGAGCTTGATCGGTTACAGGCCTATGTTGATAAAATGACCACTGAATATGAAACTCCACCTGGTATGGTTTTAGGCGATGTTTTCAATTTTACTATTGATCCAAGACCTAAATTTAATTTAAAGTTTATTGCTCCTGACGCTAAAGCTTTGGAAGTTTTAATGAATGACTTAAAGGAAAATGTCGATCTTAAAGGACTTGTTGATCAGATAAAAAA
>CANEVK010000053.1 GCA_947442115.1 Bacteriovoracaceae bacterium
AAAGATATGAGCACTAATACAATATTACTCAGCGAGGTACCTTCAATGAAACTTTTATCTTTTTTTCTTTTTTTTATCTCAGTCGACTCGTTTGCGAAGTGTAATGGAAGCTATGCTAATCCCATAATTTCAAAAATGTTCAATATCTCTAACTCTAAAGAAATTGATATTAGTTATCTAGACAGTATTTCTCCGGAAGCATCAAAGCGAGTGGCGAGTGTTTGTATGAGCGGCTGTTATTCTGCGATGTTCAATTCAGAGCTTGATGCAGAATGCGACCAGAAGTACCTCGATGCAATTATGCCAGATATTGAACTTATCAAGGGTGACATGCAGAAAAAAGGTTTTACCTACAATCCAGAAATTGCGAAAAAAATCGCATCTGACTCGAAATGTAAGCTTATTAGTCAATTTGAAAAAACGACATTTCGACCAGAGAAGCGCTTAGATGCTTCTCAAAATTCATGTCCTGAAAACATGCAAGCAAAATGTATTGGTAAAGAAGTCGTTCGTTGCCAGGCAAAAATAGATTGTAAAGACCATGAAAAATATGGAACAAACATTTA
Source organism: Bacteriovoracaceae bacterium (assembly GCA_947442115.1). GTDB lineage: Bacteria > Bdellovibrionota > Bacteriovoracia > Bacteriovoracales > Bacteriovoracaceae > Peredibacter. The sequence goes on from CANEVK010000053.1 coordinate 567, forward strand.
TGACGTTGTCTGTTCTTCCGTCGATGGCGAGTGCCCAGGTTTATATGCCTGTGCAGAAGATGAGTCGTGGGATAAATTTAAGGAAAAAACTAAAAATCAAGGTGTGATCTTGAAAGAAACAGGAGTCTCTCAACAATGAAAGCCCTAATCTCTTTGGTCATGATTATGCCTACATTTGCGATGATTGAGCCGGCCCACAAACTCACGCCAAAGGAACAAGAACACCTTTCTCAAGTGAAAATTGAAAAAGGTGGGGCCCTAGTCCTTAATCAATTTATCGATAAAGTTTCAGGCAAAGAAAAATCATCTTATTTTGTTAAATTTGTTTGTCGACCAGATCAGAAAAAGAGCTGCAAGGTTGTTGATTACGAATTATTGAAATAACAGTATTTCTTAGATCGCTTTATCTCACAATTTTTTTTAAAAATCAGAATTGTTTTAAATCTGACTAGTTCTATCGTGGAACGCAATTCTGAAACATTCAAGTTGCCAAATCTGGCAACTTGTTATATAATACTTCCATGAATCGTCGAGAATACAACATTAGTATTTTGGTCAATGAGATTTTAATTAGCAAAGTCATCATTGATCCACATTATGAAGAAAAACATGCTGAAAGTATTAACGACGAAATCATTCTAGAGTTAGTAAAAACTCTGGATGGAAAATATTTTGATCCGGATGACGAGAAAACGCCCTATGCATATTTTGTAACAGACAAAATAGAGTATTGTGGAAAACTTTATAAACTCATTTGGGTGCTAGAGGATCATGAAATCTATATAGGCGTGATTAATGCCTATCGGAGGTAACAATGGGATTTCCAGATAAAAAAGAATTAGAGCGGGCACTAAAAAAATTAGAAAAATCAGAAGGAACTTTGGCGCTCAAGCCAGATGCTAGTCCTCTTGAAAAGTTTCGCTTTGATCTTTGCCAGAAATTTTTGAAGTTTAAGAAGACTAATAGCCTTAATCAAAAAGAAATGGCACAAGCTTTAGGTATTGATGAGCCAAAAATGAGTAAGATTCTTCATCATCGGATTGATGAATTCTCTACTGACCGATTGATTGAGCTTTATTCAAGACTTGAACCGGATTTGAAATTGAGAGTGGGATAGAGTAAATGAGCTTGCAGATTAGAAAGACGAAATCAGGTTTGTCCAACATAAAGCTTTTCAGAGTTGCTTTGAAGTAGAAAACCCGAGCTGACTTGTACAGAATCAAAATTCTCTCATGTTTTTAACATAATTAGACGAAAATATTTTTATGAAAATAAAAAATCAAATCATTCTGACCCTCACCTTACTCAATGTCTCCTGCACCATGGATTTGGCGAAAAGAAATCCTGCGCATGTCAGTGATATAGAGAAAGTAAAGGCATTTAGACAATGCTTTCATGATCTGGATAATTTATCTGATGGAGAACAAATTGGTCGATTCCCTTGGGGTAAAAATGGCGCCTACCTCTTAGGAGTTCATGAAAAGTTTATTCCTGGCGCTGATGAGCTTTATCTTGAATACCGCTATAAACCATCTTCCCCTCAAAGAGATGCAGCCTTAAGTTCGACTTATTTGTATATCACAGATCAAGGAGTGAAGTCATTTGTGGTTCCAAATTTTGGCAGCGACCTAAAATATGATCCGATGGGAAGAATCAAAATCGATAATGAATTCTATTTCTATATCATCAACATGGTGGGAGATCCTACTTGCATTTATGATAGTAAGGGAAAAAATATTAATCCTTACGTAAAAGTGACAACTTCAAATTGCCCGCTCTTTACCAAGGAACAGTTCCTAACACACAATCGAAAAGTTGTTAACAACCCATTGATGAAGGTGGATGCAAAAAAAGAGCACTACACTGAATTGAGAGAAACAACCAATCAGGAACAGGTATGGGTAGATGCAACCTTAGAGTATGGAATCAAAAAAGTGCTAGATGATGCTATAAGTAGTTATTCTGGTAAATGGGCAAAGAACGTCCTTGAAGCAAAAAGAAGCGATAAGGTCGTTGCTGCGCCAGATGCTACAAGCCTCGTTGCTACAATCGAATCTTCATCGTGTAAAGAATTTGAAGCTATCTCTACTGGTATTGAAAGAATAAAGAAAATTGAAGATGCCAAGAAAGATGATTTAAATTACTACAATCAATATTAATTTTAGACTCCAGGCCTTAGGGTTCATTCTAGGTACTTATTATTTTATGGTAAGCCCCTTGTGAACCTCATTCATGAGTAAAGTTTTTTCCTTAGTCTACCGAAATGGTTGAATATGTAATCTGTCTATGGATGAGAGGAAGGTCTATGAAAAAAATTATACTTGCCATGATTTTAACGACGGCTTCATTTCAGGTCTGGGCTTGCAGGTATACTTATGCTTTGAGCAACTATCCTTATAACTGCCAAATTCAGAAAATGGGGAGCTCGGCTATCGAGCAATTTGCTTCTGAATGCTATTGCGAAGATGCTGCTAAATATGGAGCTGAAAGTCCAGAAGGGCCCATAAAATCTGTCTCAAATCTAAGATGTAAAAAATCATGGGTGAACATTAATAATTCCTCTAAACCTGATTCCGATTTTCATGAGTTTAAAGTTCTTACTTATTTGAAAAATATGCCTTTAAAACCTGGAACAGTTTATAGAACCAAGTATTTAAAAGTTAGAAAATCGAAGTGCTATTGATTGAAAAAGAAATCTGCTAGATCCACTTTATTTTATCTAGGCAGTATTGCCGCAGCTTTTGGGCTATATAATTCACTCGTTATCAATTCTGACTCTTCACTAAATTTAAATGGTGCGTTTGCGAATAAAAGACTTGATGAAATCCTTGGGCGAATAACCCAAGGACGTCAACCAGCTTCTGAAGCGACAGCTTTAACACCAATTTCAGTTAAAGTTGTGGAGAAAGAAATAAAAAAAGAAGAAGTAAAAACACTCATCGCGGATGTCCCAAAAGATGAAGCTCCCCCAGAACTTTTACCGGCCAACATTGTAGAGAATCTTCAATTAAAGCTGAGCGAAATTCAGAAATTGGATACAAACGAAAATCAAACAGAGCAAGTTCAAGGCTATTTAAATTCAAAGGATGGGGTGATAGAAAATTTAGCTGTCACCTTTGATGATGGCGAGACTCTTGGACTAGAGAATTTACCTCTAAGTGCTAATCGATTTATTTATCAGCATAATGGCGAAACCTATCACGGGATGTTCTTTCAGATTGAGACAGATACATATATGGTGAGATTTACTGATGGACCATTTAGACTCAAACAATTGGTTTTTAAGAAATCTCAGAGGGATGAATAATTTATTTTGGTTCTCAAGTTCTTCCCTTGAGAACCAAAATGAAAACTTTTTATTTATGACAATTTAAGAAGAAAACAGCCCCGTCAGCAGCCAGTACACCACGAGTTAACTTCGCATCGATATCAAGTTTGATGGCATTAAAAATCGCCCCACCATAAACATCTTCAAGATTATTAGCAGCGATGATGCTTATGCTCGTTCTAGAAGCCATCGAAGAGAGTTCTTTGCTCACTTTATAGGACTTTGACTTGTTAGGATCCATTGAATTAATGCGAACTTCTGAGATTTGTCCACCTTTAGAGGCCATCAATTCAACTGAATCAAGCGCATCACCAACAGTGCTACAAGTTGCAAATGGGGCCTTTGCAAAAGTGTTAAGGCTAAGTGTAAGTAGAGCTACAACTGAGAGAAATTTCATAAGAACTCCTTGGTTAGAAAGTTAAGGTTGATGAGTGAATTATTAGGGATCGAGGTGAAAAATGGGAAAAAAAATAATCTTAAATCTGAATTATCGGCTTTAGTGGCACAAAAAATCTGGTTTGAGCTTATGAGCTGGTTCACACTGACTGACCCATTGACCATTTAAGTAGTGAGCGTATCCAAAAAACCACTTCACTTTTTTTTGATTAGAGACTGAAATAGTATCCGGGTAATCTTCAGGAACCTGGCCATCAACTTCAAAGCACCAGCCGTAGCTTCTCATTTCGGTATCGCTGATGACTTCTATCGCGTCCACACCGATTGGGCTCCCAAAAGCACTATTGAGGCCTGCTTCAGATCCTAGGTATTGAATATTGAATTTTTCGAGTGTTTCTATGGTGACTTGCCCTAAATTTGAAGACTCTCGTGACTCAAGAGTGGTGGTTAGGAGAGGGCGCTCGCTACAAGGGCCAATGAATTCAACAGTTAAAGAAGCAGCGATGAAGAAGGGTATCATTTTTTCCTCTTACTAAGACGGATGCATTTATCTAGGTTATATACTCCTGCCTAGCTTTTATCTCAAGCGCTAGATGAAGAAATAATGCTAAAAATTAAAAAAATGAAAAGGATTTATCCATGAAAACCTCCGCCTTAATATTTATGATCTCAATGCTTCTTTCATCAATTTGTTGGGCGAAAGATCTCAATGTTATGACCTTAGAAGAGCTGAAGATAGAATTGGTTACCAGGGCCGCTAAGTACACTGGCCAGGGTGATCCAGAATTTAAGATCCAAAATGAGCTTGAACCCTATGTGAAACGAATCATAGAGCTCAACCCACAACCACCGGTAAAAGATCGTCTTACGCTTATTTACGGCGTCTGGAAGCAGGTTTGGGGGCCTTATGACTATAAAAACGATGACCGCCAAGTAGATCCTGAGCTTGGGGTGAATGAAATTTACCAAGTGGTTGATCCAGATGGGTTTTATTACAACGTTTCTCCAAATTATAAAAACGGAAATCCCAAGAAGGAAAAAATTAATTACTTAAAGGGCCAATATCGTTTAAGTAAAACGAACCCAAATGGACTTGATGTGAAATTTCGTAAATTTCCTGGCATGAGCAAGCGACCAACTGATCGAGCGATCTATGATTTTGTGAAAGAAGCCGAAGACGGAACCCTGCCAAACCAAATTACGATCGTTCCAACTTTTATTGTTCGTTTATTTTTTGGTGGTGGAACACTGGTTGAGGTTTATACCGATGAATCTATCCGCATTCTATATGCCTCAAACAAAGATGAGTTTAAACGGGGCTATCTTTACGTGATGGTGAGACCTTAATAAAATATAAGAGGAAAAACTTGTTTTATTCCATATTCCAATTTGGAATAAGTGTGCTATAATAAAAGAATGAAACCTCAAGATTTAGTCATTCTATTAAAAATTATCATACTTCAAAACAAAGATTGGAAAGTCGTAGAGCTGGCATCTGCTTTGTATTTAAGTCAGTCAGAAGTCTCTAAAGCATTAGAGAGGTTGGTCTTTTCTGGACTTCTTGATGAGAGTAAACGAGTACCTTCGAAAAATTCCATCTATAACTATATTGTAAATGCAGTAAAATTTTCTTTTCCAATTAGACCTGGCAGAATGGTGAAGGGAATTCCAACTTCACATAGCGCTCCTCCTTTGAAATCAAAGATTGTTTCAGATGATAAATATGTTTGGCCCCATATAAATGGAACAACTAAAGGTGAGAGTATTGAGCCTCTTTACGAGAAAGCACCTGATGCAGCTTTAGAGGATATAAAACTATATGAGATGTTGGCGCTGATTGATTCTTTGCGAGTTGGAAAAGTTCGAGAGCAAGAGATAGCCAAAGAAGAACTCAAAAAGAGAATTCTTGAATGAATGTTTTTAATATTGAGATGATTCAAGAAGTTGCCATTGCTTTAAAAGAACTAAATAAAGAAGTCGTTTTTGTTGGAGGCTCAGCAGTTGCTTTGTATTTAAATCCAAATACGGCAGAAGAAATAAGACCTACAGATGATGTAGATGTGATAATAGAGATTTTTTCAGCTGCCCAATACTCAGCTCTAAGTGAGAAATTAATAGCACTAAAATTTTCGCCGGACACATCTAAGAATGCACCCATTTGCAGATGGAAATACTTGGCAATAACAGTTGATGTAATGCCTCTTGATGAAAAAGTCTTAGGATTTTCAAATAATTTTTACAAAATCGGTTTTAAGCATAAAGAAGAATTAGATTTACCTAGTGGTCAAAAAATATTCATCCTCCCATATGCATATTTCTTGGCAACAAAACTGGAAGCATTTTTTAATCGTGGGGTCAAAGACCCGAGATTTAGTAAGGACTTAGAGGATATTGTAGCACTTTTGTCTGAACCAAAAAAATTTGATGCCGTTTTTGAACATGAAAATTTGGTGAAAATACTAAGATCGCAATTCTATAAGTTGTTTAAAGATGAAAATATAGTTGAAGCGATGAGAGGTTTTCTTCAAAGTACTGTAGCCGGGCAGTTTGACCTAATCAAACAAAGAGCGAAACTCATCAAAGTTAAAAAGTAGATAAATTCAATTTTCGTTCCCAGATTATGATCCGCACGATAAGAGAGATTATCGTGCAGAATGAATGGTGCTTTGTTTGTTATTAAATCAAATGAATCACCTAAAACCGTTTCAAGATCTTTTACGGTTGGTTCATCGCTGCTTCTGTCATTGATGACAAAGTCTATCCGGATAATTGATCCATCAACAATTAAAACTCCGATTGAAGAACGATCCTGATCAGTACCAGCAGGCTCCTTGTAAAAATCACTTGATACAAAAGCCAGCTTTAGTTCACTTCCTTTTTTGATGCTAATACTTGAATGAGAGTCCAATGACATTAAAGGAGAATCATATACTTTAGATTTACCCGCCTCGAGTGATAAGCGACCTTGGATATCTACTTTTGACTTGATCGACATCAGTAGCTCAATAAATATTACTGCCAATAGATTGCTCGCAGATCGAGAGCTTTAAGATGTTTGTGGTGGAGTGATTGCTGATGGGGCTGTCTTCATGAATAGTCAAAAGTAATACCTGATGAAATAATTCAATCTAAAGGTAAAACCAACAAGGAACCTTAATCACTATTAAACAATTAATTTTAAGATGAAATTAATTGCTTTTTTTTTATTTCCCCTTTAAACATTTATTGTCGTTTCAAACCAATGGAGGATTTTTTGAAAACATTAACTGGTACGTTTACTCTTTTATTATTTATGGGGATTTCAGTTTTTATTAATGCGAGCGATGCTCATGCACGACCTGCGTGTGTACAAAATCAAAATGGTGGATATACAACACTTCCATGTGATTGTGCGGGAGTTTGTGAAGATAAGTGTAAAACAGCTTGCGCAGGTCTTGGTAGCACCTACCAATCAGGTTATAGGTGCTACCTTAGTCAAGACAATGGCGGCGGGGCGATGGTCACTGTAACATGTGGCAACGGTAGAACTGTAAGTGCTCCGGTTAGTGTCCCTAAATTTAAAAAAGTACCAAATAAACGTACTCAAACCTCAGAATTATAATTTCTACTATAATAAAAAATCCACCTCAATTTATGTTAATTCGTAGGTGGATTTTTTGTTATACGAATCAAGAATTTTACACTTTCCTTATTTCTTTTCGAGTTAATTGCAAAATTAAAACTAATGATTGTTTCTAATTTAATTATGCTGCTAAATAAGTAAAATGTACCCAAATATACTATCCCAACCTCATTTTGAAGCACTCAATTTTTAGCAAAAAAGAAATTTCCATCTCAAATAATAAATACTACAACGTGAAATGAATAGAATATAAAGGGTTTCGTTATCATGGTCTCAGATTGCTTGATGAGATTGAGAGAGTTCTGATCACTATTTTGTTGCAGCTTTAAAAACAAATGGATTGGACTTTCGTTTTTTATCATTACGCGCTTTTTTTGCAAGCTGCTTTGATACGTATTCTAGATCTTTAGTTTTTTCATTTTTGAGGGGAGCTCGACTCATACTGGTGGTTTTAAGAGGAGTGGCGTATCTCGCCTTCACAGTTCTTCCATCAATAATTTGCTGGTTTAGACCATCAATCGCACTTTTTGCTTCACTGGCCTGACTCATTTCAACAAAGGCCATTCCGCGAGATTGATTGGTAGTTGGTTCAACAATAATTTTGATATTTTTGATCTGACCATATCTTTTAAAAAGACTTATCAAACCCGAACGGTCTCTGTCATAGCTCAGGTTGCTGATATAGACGGTGTTTTTTAATTCGTTATTCATGAAGGGATCCTTAGTCATATAAGATTAATTCCTCCTCATTAGCATGCAGGCCTCGATAAAAGTCTTAATATGTAAAAATTACAGACGAATTCTATTCGTTGGGAAATTTTTTACAGGCCGGCCTAGCAATCAGAGGTGATCATGCTAGATGAGCCTCCATGAAAAAATTAATTCTTCTTGGTATGCTAGCTCTCCATTCCCTGCCCCTTTTAGCTGACTCTGTGGCCTGCAAAAGTGAGGAAGATTTATGGTCGGTAAGCTTTGATCTCAGCGGCGATGTTCTGACTGATCTTAAAATTATGAAAATGGGCAACCTTGTGGTTTCAAGAGATAAAATCCAAGGAATTAAAACGAGGATTTTTAAAACTGAGTTTTATGAGTTTGATCTCGGTGCCCCAAGATATCTAGATTTTGAAAAGAGAATGAATGCCAAAATTTTTGAAGCCGCTTTCTACTTAAAGAAACACCCTTTCGCTGCTGAGATTGGTGTTCTTTGTAAGATGAGTGAAAGTCTTCCTTAACTCGCTTAATTGATCAAAAGCGGTATCCAGATCTTAAGAATCTATCTTCATTGAATTCAGTATTTTCATCACCATCGAAAGTTGATGCTGGTGAATGAGACAAATTCTTAGTGGAGCAAGAGACAAGAAGAAAAATGATTGAAAGTATGATTAAGTCTTTGATAATGGCCTCCTATTAATATCCATCTATCTTCAGATTATAAGCGACGACTATTAATTCAGTAAAAGTGATAAAACTAATGCTTATCATCACATTTATCAAACAATAAGTATTCTCACTCAAAAACTAAAAATGAAGTGAAGTTGTTTAATATCTTTCGTGGAAATTCACATGATAACTGGCGAATCATTTTTCTCAGGTATCTAGAAAAGGATATTTAACGTTATTGTGATAAGATCCCGATAGGAAGCTTGTCGGAGGTATGCATATGAAGTTTTTTCTTCTTACGATTTTAATCTTTGGTGCTCTCTCATGTTCTTCTAAACGTTCCAGAGACCCTGCCTCAGTAGAAGCAGAGAAAGAGGAGTCACATCAAAGATTCCAGGGCATTTTTGATAGGCCGAATTAAAATAGGACACCATTAATCCAGGCACCCCAAGAAGTGCTTTGGATATGCGTTTTCATGCCATCAAAAGGCCAGGTCATTACATATGTCCAAAGATTGAGATGCTTGTTAATGACAAATGTTGGTCCAATAGAGGCTGAAGTTGGCCAGCGTTTGAGAAAGAGTGGATCTGATTCAACAAATTGACGAAACGAGAGGCCAAGACCTCCTCTCATCCCCATCTCATCGTTAAAAGCGTAATTGATTGAAGGATCTGCAGCAAGGATCAGACGTGGCTTTTGACCAGGGGATCGGCCGCTAGCGGCCCATTCAGGCTCCACTGCTTCATCATCTGAATAAAAGAAAATCCTTGGTGAAAGAATTGCGTAGAAAGACCACTGATCATTTATTTGATAATTAAGACCAGTAAAAAGACCCGGGTTAAAAATGGTTTTCCTTAAACTCGCATCCCTTCCATTAAGTTCTGGGATGTCGGTATTGAAGGCTCCTCTAAGCGACCATTTTTCACCAGAGAGAAGTTTACCCGAAATACCTATTCTTAATCCTTGGAATCTCCAAGATGGTCGAGTTGGCTCCCCACCTTTTGTATCACCCCTAAAAGTGACAGGGATATGTTCTATTCTAGTTTGTAGATCTAAGGCAACACGATCTGATAGCTTATAGGTTGTTGAGATTAAATTAAAAAGTTGCAAACCATCATCAAGACGATTACCCATTTCATTTTTTGCAGTTTTTCCATCATCAAGTGAATGTCCTTCCCAAAAGGAAAAATAATTCATGCCCCAAGGGGAAACCTCTGCCGAAAAAACATTAAGGCTTCCGAAAATTAAAAAAATTAAAATCAAATAATTCATAGTCTTTTTTCTTTTTAGTCCTATATCGATAAAACCACATGATGCTATTTTTTTTATCGTATTTCTTAAACTTCGGATCGATGTTACACTATTTTATATTTTATAAACAAGTGAGAATTAATTAGTGAATCAATTTTTTTCAACAGTCTCGGTGGTTCCAACTTCGGTGTGGATTTTATTTTCAATTGGAATTCTGTTATTACTTGTTATTGACTTAAGTCTATTTGGAAAGGCCGGACATAAAATGGATCCCAAAGTAGCTCTCTTAGAGAGTATCCTTTGGATGGCAGTGGCCTTTGGATTTAACCTGTGGTTTGCAACAGCTTATGGTAAAGAACTTGGAACTCAATTTTTAACCGGCTACTTAGTAGAAAAAAGTTTAAGTGTTGATAATTTGTTTGTTATCCTCCTTGTTTTTAGTGCTTTCAAAATACCGCAACAATTCCAGCACCGAGTCCTATTTTTCGGTGTCCTTGGTGCCATTATTCTAAGAGCTTTTTTTATACTTGTAGGTGCCCAACTCTTAAATATGTTTCATTGGATCCTCTACGTCTTTGGCGGAATTCTGATCATAACAGCTATTAAGTTTTTAATTAAAACAGATGAAAAAATGGATGTCCGTGAGAGCTTTGGAACAAAACTAATCAAGAAGTTCATCCCAACGACTGAAAAATTAAATGGAAATCATTTTTTTATAATTGAAAATGGAATCAGGAAAGCAACTCCGCTGTTTCTTGCTCTGGTTGTGATAGAAATCACAGATCTCATATTTGCTGTTGATTCAATTCCTGCAGTGTTTGCCGTTACCCAAGATGCTTTTGTCGCATTTGGCTCAAACATCCTTGCCATCCTTGGATTACGTGCGCTTTACTTTGTGCTTGCTGATTGGGTTGCCAAGCTCAGGTACCTGAAGCCAGGTCTTGCGGCGATACTAGGATTTATTGGAGTTAAGATGCTTATCGTTGATTTTTATAAAATTCCAAGCTCTGTTTCACTTCTTGTTATTATATCCATTCTCATCACAGCAGCTCTAAGTTCGTGGTATGTAGCAAAAATTGAAAGGTTAAGTGAAGACACTGAAAAGACCAGAAGTTAATTCTGATCTTTTCAATTTCTCAAATAAAGTCTGATCTGAGATTCTTAATATTTCATCAAAAGTTTAACCATTTCAATTTTTTCAATTTCATAACCATTATCTACTTCTTTTGTGTAGTACTTCGTTTGAAATGTGCATCTTCCAGTATT
>CANEVK010000054.1 GCA_947442115.1 Bacteriovoracaceae bacterium
ATATTTTTTTTCTCATCACTCCATCAAGTACATTGGGACCTAGAGGTGAAGTATAAAGCCGCTTATTTTTTATAACAAAAATATTTGATACAGAAGATTCTAGAACTTCGTCCTGAGAATTTAAAAATAGCAAATCGTCATCATTTTCTTGAAGAAAGAGTTTCTGGGCCAGTATCGTTTCTAAATAGTTTCCCGCCTTAAGATAACTAGGCCACCAATTGGGGCGTGGATTGGCCGGACAAGTTTTGAGCTTTAGTGGTTGAGTCACATAAGAATTTGGATCATAAGGTGTTGAGACAAAGGCAATTTTTAGATCTAAAACCGATTGAGTTAAAGGTGCTCTTAGTCCTCTTTCCTGCTCTCGAAAAAGAGTCACTCTCAAGATTCTGCTACCCGCTTCGTGTTGACAACGTTCCTCTAGACGGTCTTTTAACAAGGTATGCCAATTTTCCTGCTCTACAAAAGGACCAAAAATAAACTCGGCCCCCTGTCTAAGTCGATTAAAATGCTCATTCCAGTCTTGAATCTCACCCTCAATCATACGCATCGTAGTGAAAATAGATTCACCATACATGAAAGCACGATTAAGAAATTCAGACATTTTTACCCCTCGAAAATTGGCCTCTTTCAACTGCCCATGATAACTTTAGCGCGGAGTTTTAAAATAGTCATTTCTATGCTGCGTCTAACCATTATTGGATTTGGAAATCAGGCCAAAGCCTGGTGTCAAAATCTTAAAGATTCTGGATTCTCTTTTCGTGTCGCTCTCAGACCCGACTCTCCATCATTTCATGAAGCCCTTAAGCAAGGTTTTACTACAATTGATATCAACTCTGCTGCTTTATTTGAAGATAGAGTTTTTGTAATTCTCATCCCCGATCTTGCCCACGCAGAAGTTTTAGAAAAATATGGAAAACATTTTAAGCCTGGAAGTACGATTCTTTATAATCACGGCTTCTCTTTGATTCAAAATGAATTTCAAATCAAATACCCAGATCTGAATCATGTCCTTTATGCTGTGAAATCTATCGGTAAAGAAATCAGGGCGCAATATCTTAAGAAAGGAAGGTTAGGAGCGGTTTACTCGCTGGAACATTATCAAGCGAATAAAGTGGAATTCTTTTCTTGGATCAATTCTTTGTCCCTCGGCCTCGGTATCAATTTAGGTCCCTACCAAACAACTTTCTTACATGAAACTCAAGCCGATCTATTTTCAGAACAAGGCTTGCTATGTTCGCTTATCCCCTATACTGCTTCAGAGGTGTTTAGTGAGCTTGTTCAAAATGGCATAGAGCCTGAACTGGCCTATCTGGAATGCTGGGAAGAACTTCAACTTATCGTCAATGCCATGGTTGAAATGGGGCCTCAAAAATTTTACGACATGATAAGCCCTAACGCTCTTGTCGGTTCAGAAAAGGGCTTTGAAAAACTCTTTACTCCGGAGTTTAAAAATAATCTTCGAAGTTTATTCACTGACATCAAAACTAAAAAATTTGAGCAAGAACTTAGTCATACAGATCCACAAGACGTGAGATCTAGAATCTCTGCTCGCTGGGGTTCAAGCCCGCTCGTAAAAACTTTTAATTCTATAAACTTAGGTTCTAAATGAAAAAATTAAACTTGCGCTCCATTAAGCAAATGAAACAGAAAAAGATTCAGGTGTTAACCTGTTATGACTACCAGACAGCTTGCTTATTGGACCAATTAGATCTTGATATGATTTTGGTTGGAGATAGCCTTGGCAATGTCATGCTAGGTTATGAAACAACAGTTGAAGTCTCGATCCAAGAAATGGAAATTTTTGCAAAAGCTGTCAGGCGTGGAGCTCCCAACAAATTTCTCATCGTCGATTTACCTTTTGGAACCTACAGCACTATTAATCAAGGGATACAATCGGCTTCACGACTTTTTCAAAACACCAAGGCTGAAGCCGTAAAACTGGAAGGGGCCTTCCCCTATCAATTAAAATTGATCGAGAGGTTAACTCAAACTGGAATACCGGTCATGGGCCACATTGGCCTCACTCCACAATCAGTTCATCAACTTGGGGGATACTTTACCCATGGAAAAAATATTTCGGATGCCGAAAGACTCATGCAAGAGGCACTGGCGTTAGAAGCCGCAGGAGCTTTCTCAATCGTGCTTGAAATGGTTGATGAAAAAGTTGCCACAGAAATAACTCAAAAATTATCGATTCCAACTATCGGCATTGGAGCTGGTCAAAAAACTGATGGTCAGGTTTTAGTTATTAACGATCTTTTAAAACTAGGCCCTAAAACTCCTCCGAAATTTTGCACACCGATTATTGACCTCTTCGAGTTAAAAAAAGTGACCCTTGAAAAATATCTCCAGGACCAGAGGAAATAATGCAAGGTCTAGTCACTCTTGATTTAGGTAATACGAATGCAACGGCAGGGATTTTTCAGAAGCACTCTGGTGACTGGAAAATCATCAAGACTTGCCCCCTCAATGAATTAACACTTTTTCTCAAAGATCTTGAAATGTCTCCCGGGAATACCAGTATGGTCCTTTCTCAGGTCAAGGAGAGGAAAGAGGAAATCTCGCAGCTGCAAGATCAGGGTTACCTGATTACAAACATTAAAGATTATTGGCGTGGAGAGCGTTTTGCTGGGATGCCAGTTCATTATACAAAAACACTGGGAGAAGACAGGCTTATTCAAGCCTTCTACATTTTTAAGAAAATCAAAAAAAATTGCCTTTTCATTGATGCCGGAACATTTCTTACGATGGATGTGATTACTCCCCAAGGATTTCTTGGTGGTTACATCATTCCAGGTATAAAAAATTACCTTGAAACTTTTAAACAAGGTGAACTTTTAAAAGATGTGGACTTAATGGGAGAGCCTCAATTTAAAATACCAAGTTCAACACCTGAGGCCATGAGAGACAGTTATATCGCATTTTATTATCTTGCTCAAAAGCTTCTGAGTGAATACCAACTGAATCAAGTTATGATATCGGGAGGTCAATGTGACTTCTGGAATGATCTTTTTCATAAAGAAAAGCTAACCATACCTTTTGAAGCCAATAAAAATCTCATCCACCATTCACTCCATTATTGGATGACAACTCAAATCGAAATTTTATGAATATCTTAATCGGAATTTCTGGATCCATTGCAAGTTATAAGGCCTATGATGTGGCACGTGGGTTAGTTAAAAATGGGCACAAAGTTAAAGTCATTTTAACTCATGGCTCTTTAGAATTTATAAAACCAGAAACCTTTAAGTATCTAGGCGTTGAAAATGTCTATCTGCCACAAGATGATTTTACAACAGGCCATCTTCAGGAATCACAAACTGTTCTTCATGTTGAACTGGCAAAATGGGCCGACAAATTAGTTATCGCCCCTCTAAGTGCTAATACCTTAGGACGACTTAATCTTGGTTTGAATAATGATCTCCTCGTGAGTACTTACCTGGCCTTGGCGAATAGGCCCATTCTTCTCTTCCCGGCCATGAATACTCAAATGCTCAACCAGAAAAGAATACAGCAACACCTTTCAGAGCTAAGTACCAGATCCGAAATTGGTATAATCAATCCAGTTTCAGGAAAACTTGCTTGTGGTGATATTGGTGATGGCAAATTTCCGGATGTTCAGGCGGTGATTGACCTGATTGAAAATTACAATCCTCTTTTACAGAAAAAAAAGAAAGTCATTATTACTGCCGGAGCGACTGCCGCTCCCCTGGACCCGGTGAGGTACCTCACGAACCCCTCAGTGGGTAAGATGGGTCTCTCAGTGGCCAAGGCATTTCTTGCTCAGGGATATGAAGTTTGTGTTCTAGCAGGACACCAATGCACCAATGAAATAGAAAATCTCAAAGGACATCCGAGTTTTGAAATAATAAGAACTCCCACGACTCAACTCATGAAAGAGTCTGCGCTTAAACTATTCCCTGAAGCCTCTCTTTATATTTCAACAGGGGCCATTGCTGACATTGAATTTGAAGTAGCTGCTGAAAAAATGAAAAAAGAAAATTTAGGGGACTTTATCAGCTTTCATCAAGCTCCAGATATTCTCAAAGAAATTCTAAGTATTGCTAAACCCCATCAAAAGATAGTGAGTTTTGCTGCTGAAACAAGACCTGAGGCCGATGTTTTTCAAGAAAAGATGGCCAGAAAGCCGGTTGACCTCATGATCGGTAATCGAGTTTCTAATGGATTGATAGGCCCTAGCGAGGTCACAGGCTTTCAAAAAGATCAGGGGGAGTATTATTTTGTGACAAAAAATAATATTGCTGGACCCAAATACATGACCAAAAGAGAAATTGGTCAGCACCTCGTTAACTGGTTTGAGGAGCAATAAGAAATGGTCTTAGTTGTTGAAACCACCCAAAACCTGATTGAAATTCGCCAAAATGAAAAAGCCTCTATCGCTTTTGTCCCAACAATGGGTAATCTTCATCAAGGCCATCTCTCTCTACTGAGGGAAGCACTGACAAAATTTGAGGTCGTCTACTTTTCAATTTTCGTCAATCCAAAACAATTTGGGCCAAAAGAAGATTTTAACAGATACCCACGAACGCTAGTTGATGATTTAAATCTCATCAAGAGCTTAGATGCAGAATTTACGACAAAAAAAATAATCGTCTTTGCTCCAAAAAATCCTGAAGAGATTTACCCTCCAGGTTTTAATCACTCAATAAGTGTTTTGGGCGATGTCAGCAACATTCTCGAAGGTTCCATTCGCCACGGTCACTTTGACGGAGTTGCCACTGTGGTGCATAGATTATTTGAACTCATAAAACCACAGGAAGCTTATTTTGGTTTAAAAGATTATCAACAGTTTCTTGTCATTAAACACATGGTGAAGGATCTTGCACTTCCGATCATCATTACGGGGATGCCCATTATTCGTGAGGACTCAGGACTCGCTCTCTCAAGCAGAAATCAATACCTTTCAAGCGAAGAAAGAACAGAGGCTCTGACTCTTTCAAAAACCATTTGGCGAATAGAAAAAATAATTAACAGAAAAAAAGAAAATTTACCTAAAGCCCAGGAAGAAATTATAAATATTTTAAAAGATGAAAAATGGAACTACCTTGAGATCAGAGATGCCGATACTCTCAATCAAGATCTCTCTCAATCAAAGCGAGTGACTCTTTTGGCCGTTTATCAGCTAAGATCCACCAGGCTTTTAGATAATTTACAGGTGACAATCTCATGAACAATGAAGACTTTAAATTACCCCTTGGCCAGAAAGCGACATTAGTTTCTATTGTCTGTGATAAATTTGAAAGCCACTCCAACGCTTTTGAGACCAACAACTCCCTGCGTGAGCTGAGAGAACTTTTGAGGACTCTGGGAATAGTTGCTGGAGAAGAGTACATTCAAAACAAAAAACAAATTGATCCAGCGACAATGCTTGGAGAGGGCAAACTCCAAGAGATTGCTGACATGGCCCGCGAGCAGGACTCCTCGCTACTAGTCTTTGATTTTGAATTAACCGCCTCCCAGGTCAGAAATATTAAAGAAATTACAAAACTTGAGGTGGTTGATAGAAACACTGTTATTCTTGAAATTTTTGCTCATCACGCCAGGACAAAAGAAGCCAAGATTCAAATTGAAATTTCAAGGCTCAAATATCTCCTCCCACGTTTAACATCGATGTGGGGACATTTTTCAAAACAAAGAAGCTCTGGTGCAGCCATCGGTGGAGAGGGCGAGCAACAGCTTGAATTAGATAGAAGGATGGTGAGAGAGAGGATTGAATTCTACAAAAAACAACTTGAAGAAGTTCAAAGATCAAGAGAGCAGCAGAGGAAGAAGCGTCAAAATCAAGCTGTAACAGCAGCACTCGTTGGTTATACAAACGCTGGAAAATCATCTCTCATGAATCGACTTTGCCGAGTCAATGTTCTTGAAGAGAATAAACTCTTTGCCACACTCGATTCAACTTTTAGAACACTGAATCCTGACTCCAAACCCCCAATGATTATGATTGATACAGTTGGATTTATATCCAACCTCCCTAACACACTCATTCAAGGTTTTAAAACGACCCTGGAATCTGCTCTTGAAGCAGACTTATTGCTTATTGTCTGCGATATCTCTGACCCCAACTATCAAAAGCATATTCGCGTCACCCAGGAAGTCTTAAAAGAATTAAAAATCGAGGATAAAAACCAAATCATTGTGTTTAACAAGAAAGATCTGCTTAATGACCCCGTGCGAGCAAGAATTATTATGAGAAATTATCCTCATTCTTTTCTTGTATCGTCCTATGATGAAAGTGATATGAAAAATTTAAGGGACCATGTCATTAATTACTTTCTCTCCAAGCAGGATCATTATGATCTTTTTATTCCTTATGAAGCTGGTGAGGCCCACTCTCGGATTCGAGGGAATGCCAATATCCTAACGACAACTTCCCATGAGCAAGGAATATTTTACAGAATTCGCATTCCAGATTTTATTTTCCAACAACTCGGCTTAAACTCTTTTATCCTTGCACCATCCGAAGCAAAAGAGTGGGAGCAAAATAATTCAAATTAAGCTTGTAGGCCTGCAATAAAAAGATTAACTTCTTGGGCCTCATGGAAAAAAAGAAAAAGAAATCTTCTAAATCAAATTTAAAGAAACGTTGGATTCAACGAAAAGTCAGCCTTAGAGAAAAAAATATTAACCTCGCTCACCCAGTGGTGAAGGCCTCCTATACTTGGTCTATCATTTCTGACCAACTTCAAGATATGTTAGGTCCTGAAATCCATCATCAATGGTTCAAACAAGCAAAACCCGTCGTGATATCTGATAATGTCCTCATTTTAGAGGTCACTAATCACTTTTTTGCCCAGTGGATTCACACCCACTACCATGAATTGATTGATCTACTGATTAAAGTTATAGATAAAAACCTTTCAAGTTTTTTTGTCTCTCGATTTGACATGAGGCAAACCATTATCGGAACGAATACAACCTTATTTGAAAGCACCACTACGAAGATAAATCGTCAAGCCGAAGACGAGTAGTGTTAAGAAAATACCAACGCCAATAATAAACTGATCTCTTTTCATAAAACTTATTATACCCACGAATTTAATGGGGAGTGAGCATTTTTTTTATTTGCTGAGGAACTTCAAAGGGATCAAAAGGACGCTTGAGGTGGCCTATAATATTGCCTATCCCTAAGTTCTCCTGAAGCCCATCAATAATAATAAAAGGTGTCTTTTTCAACAATTCAGAGCCCTGGTATTGCTCATTAAAGCGGTTAACACCATTTTTATATGTTTTGTAATCCAAAACCAGTACTGAAGGTTTCAGGTCCTCCACCAGGTAAGAAAAATCATCCACATTTTCTAAGCAATAAAATGAAAAACCTTGATCTTTAAAGACCTTTTCCAGTAAGCCTGTGGCAAAGGTATTTGTATCTATCCATAAAATAAGACCCATGATTCACCGATCTTTGACAAAAGTTTAAAGAGCAATCTAACATCTCCTTATGAAAAAAGAAATCCTCAAAATTAAAATCATTGATAAACAAACTCAGCAAATCCTTTTTGAGTACCCAATAAATGAAGCGGATCAGGCCTATGCTCAGGCAGGTCAACTCGAAGAGATGGGCCTTGATATCATGATATCGATGCCAACGTTGAGTGAATCCTTATCTCAGTCACTAGGACATGGGCCTCAAGTGACAGCAGCTTATCTAGAAAGTGTTGAGGAAGAAATAGAGCACCATGAAGGCTCTTGTTGCTTCGAAGATGAATCCAAAAACAAATTAAACTAAATCTGTTATTAGACTTTAAGGAATTATTAAGTCCCTCTCCTCTTAGGTCTTGATCTAAGATCATTAAACCAGGAGGCGAGTGATGAAAAAAATTCTTTTTTTATTTTTTGTTCAGGTTATTTTTCTACCATTAAGTTTGGCCCGACAAGCTGGTGAAGGATCATCAGGGATGAACAGATCGCAGGATGTATTTGATGGACGTGGTGAAACGAAATATAATGTCGAAGCTCATGAGCAAGACCGTCTAAGAGACAGGCAGAAGATTCAAAAACAAGAAGCGGATTTAAAGCGTGAGCGCCTAAAAAAGAAAATTCATCAAAAAAATCCTTAGATCTCTGAATTTAGTTCGAAAAAGTAAGCTCTTGGCATGACTGAGTAACCATAAAGCTCCTCGTAATCTCGAGAAAAAAGGTTACTGACTCGAAGGCCAAGACTTACTTTTTTGAAAAAGTATCTAATTCCAAAATCAACTGTTTCGAATGAATTGAGTTTTGTTTCTTTCCCGTCAGGATCCAAATCAAACCTGTGAGAATACCATTTAAATTTTGTTTCAAACTCCCACTTCTCCGTCAAAGTATGAACGATGCTTACTAACCAATTTTGACGTGGTCGCCTTAAAACGACTTCCTGATTCTCTTTAAAATCTTGGAACGCATAAGAAGCTCGGCACAGAATTTCGCTTAAAACAACTTTTCCATTGAGCTCTACCCCTTGTGCTGTAAATTCTGATTGATTCAAATATCCCTGACCTTTAACATAGGTAATAAGATCAAAAAGATTATTTTGAAATATGTTCACACCGCCGCCCAATCTTGAATCCCAGTATTCCCAGCGAGCTTCTAGAGAATTATTTTTTTCAGGTTTTAGGCCTTGATTGCCAATGGGATCACCAGCTATTTCTGGAGCATATAGTTGATACAAGGATGGAGCTTTATATCCTTGAGAGGACTGAAAACCAAATTCATGGAAATTTTTTCTATAAAGCAAACCAGCGCTTCCTGTTTGAAAGTCTCCATACTTTTGATGCTGCTCAGATCTTATTCCAGCCTGAAGCTTTAAAGTTTCGAACTGGAAAGCTGACTGCAGAAAAAAAGCGTGGACATCAAATCCCCTCTCCATATTTTCAAGCTTAAATTCTTCATGCTGAGAGGCCAGTCCCATGAGGTAGTCTTGATTTGAAACTTTTTGCCTAAAAAGAAATTCATTTTCAATGTTTGAACCATTGATCGAATCCTGACCCTGTAACAAAGTATCTACAAATCTCTGATGCCTATTGATCCCATTTCTGAACGAAAGACCCTGATGAGGGCTTAATTTGAAATGAGTTTTCTGTTGCAAGATGTATTGATCATTTTGACTTTTATCATGTGAATTGTCTGTCTTGGTTCCATCAAGTTCGTTACGGCCACGAATAAAATTAATGAGGAGATCAGAATGAGTTTTTTCACTCCATTGATGACCCGAAGAAGAAGAAACCTGAAGGACTGAGGCACTATCAGCTTCTTTGGCATGAAACCTTTTTTGATTGAGTCTTGAAATACCATCTGTTCGCATTTGATGTAAGACAAGACTCCCTTTTGATTTTCTGTCGTTGGTTGCCCAGTCTCTTCGCAGAGAACTATCCACCGTCCCAAAACTCCCCCCCATGACTTGAACAGTGGTTAAAGGAGCTGTCTCACCTTTATGAGTTATCAATTCAATCGCTCCCCCCATGGCGTCAGATCCAAGCATCACTGCTTGCGGGCCCTTGTAAATCACAATTTCCTTAATCAGAGGTGTCGTAAAAAAAGCGAGATCAAATTGTCTATCAACATTAGAGACATCGTTAATTTTGAGTCCATCCAAAGTAAAGACGACATGTCGAGAATCTACTCCACGCATAAAGACACTGGTTCGGCCTCCAGGGCCCCCATCTTGACTGAGAATAAGACCAGGAACATCTCTTAGGAGAACTGAAATAGATCTAAGGGAAGAATGTGGGTAGTGCTCAGAGGTTAATTTTGTAGAATCACCAAGATTAAATTGCTGAAAATCCTTCCAGGCCAGGATTTCAATTTTATCTAGATCATAAACTTCATCTGCCCAAACCATTGGACATACAAAAAAAATTATCAGGCACAAGATTGGCCAGCTTGACATGCATTTCCTCCGCGGGAATGTCAAAACTCCAAAATCGTATCTGGCTTCCTTGTTAAGGTTACAGTTGCGGGACAGCGTTGGATTCACACCAACTTCCGGTTCTTTGGAATCAATAACTTGAGCCTACATTTGGTCATTCGAAATGGGTAGTTTTTTTATTTTTCTAGCAGAAATCGAGCTATAATTAAGCATGGACGAAATCAATAATCGGGAGCACTCGCGCTTCTCTTTTCCGGCCGGATCATGGGTTAAAATTGTCATCAAAGGACAAAGTGCCAATGATTTTAAAATGTATGAACTCATTGATATTTCCCAAGGTGGGATAAGTTTTAAATCACATGTGAGCCATGAATTTAAAAGAGGCGTGGAATTTTATGTTATGGAGATAGGGGAAAAAATTATCAAAGAAGCCCTCTTGGGTAAAGTCAGATACGTCAAACCACTTAATGAACTCAAAATAGAGCTTAAAGTAGGCGCTGAATTTATTGAAAGACTTTAAAAAATTTAAAGGGCCCATAAAGGGCCCTTGATGATCAAGCGGACTGCTCCTCTCTTTCTTTTTCTTGAAACTCTATCTCATCCCACATCCTGCCCTCAATCTCTTTATATTTTGGAGTTTGATAAGGAGAATGGTGAATTCTATTCTTATAAATATCTTTTTGTTTTTCAAACTGTCTTTCGATCTTCTCGATACAAAGATCTAGGGATTTATACATATTATCTGCATAGGCTTTTGCGAAGAAATCAAATTTTGGGCCATGAACTTTAATTTCTGCCCAATGTTCATCACCATGAACCCAGCAAACCCATGAAACAGAGGTATTGCCTTCAAAATACTTTTCTAATTTTTCTGATTTTTCTTGTATTCTTTGATCAAGTGCAGGTGTGTGTTTCAGATGCTTGAAAGAGATTTTTAATTTCATAATACGTGCCTCAAATTAAATTTTTAGAACTCACACTATAAAATAACTGATAAAACTTACGACATTACTAACCCCCTTTTTATTTTTTGCGTTTAGAAGATGGAGCAATACTCATCATCTCTCGGTATTTAGCAACTGTTCTTCTGGCAACAACAATATCTTTAGTACTCAGTAATTCAGAAATTTTCTGATCAGATAACGGCCTTTTCGGATCTTCGTGACTGATCATTTCTTTAATTTTGAGTTTTAAGCTTTCGCCTGCGATATCAATCCCACCATTTTTGCCGCCAATACCAGCGTTAAAAAAATATTTTAATTCAAAAGTTCCTATCGGTGTATGCATAAATTTATTTGTCGTGACTCGAGAGACTGTCGACTCATGCATACCAATTTCATTTGCAATATCTTTCAAAATCATCGGCTTTAGGAAAGCTGGACCTTTTTTAAAAAACTCCTGCTGGTTTCTTACGATTGAATTAGAAACCTTGTAGATCGTCTTCTGTCTATTTTCGATTGATTTAATGAGCCACATGGCCGAGCGTAATTTATCTTGCACAAATTCTTTTGCTTCAGCATTGCTGTCTTGATTTTTCATTAATGATTTGTACAAATTAGATACTCTTAAACGAGGAACACCTTCATCATTAATTTGAACGACAAACTCTCCCCCGACTTCGGCTACAAAAATA
>CANEVK010000055.1 GCA_947442115.1 Bacteriovoracaceae bacterium
TGATTATAAACATGTTCTTTATCTGCATGTTCAGCTGTTTTATTACTGTTTAACTTTGTGATTCTTTCCTGATGATGGGCCATCATATCTTTATGATCGTTAGTGAAGCGACCATTCATTTCTTCCATATGTAAATCATGATCAGCTCTTCTTTGCTCCCTGGTGGTTGCTAAGGAGTTATATTCTTCATTTTTAGTTCGTTCTAAATTTTCCTTAAGGTCAGCAATTTGATTGTCAGTCATTTTTTGAGTCATATCCAAATGATGTTTCATTTGGTTGAGGACTCTATCTTTTTTTTCTGATTCTTTAGCAAGTTGATTTATATTTTTATGTTGGAGATCTATGACTTCGAGTTCGTGTGACTTTTTTAATTGCTCTTTGTGTTGGACATGATTATCCTCAAGACGCGAGATCTCTTTATTGTTCTTTTTCTTTACATTCTCAAGACGAGCAGTGCTGAGTTTATCAACCTCATTAATACTCATTGTTTGACTCCCTTGTCATAGGGGTGATCACAGACGGCCTTCCTACTTCCAGTATAACCCGGACATATCCATGTTCTCAAGAGGTCTACCGAAACAAGGTGCCCACCATGATAGCTTTTGAACATTTGAGGATTTAAGGTGGAAACTATATATTGAGCATTTGATTTTGTCGCGACGGCGTAGGGGTCTTGAGTTTTAACAATATATTGATAGGCCCTATATTCCGCCTTCGCAGGCATGCTCATAGCAATAAGAATAAATGAACCAATCAGTTTATTTTTCAACTAGTGAAGTTCCTTTAAGCGATCAAGGGTTCTGTATTCAACCATCTTCATGAATGATAGAACAAAATCTTTTCTCTCATCAATTTTCATCGCCTGTATGGCGGTTTTTTTTCTTTCAATGGAATGATGTCTTTCGATTTTCGCATAGACCTTATGAACAGTTTCAGCTGCCCTTGAAAATGACATTCTTTTAACTTCATTTTTATCAGCGAAAGATTCCGTAATCCATTCCTGATAAAAAAGTGGCAGATAACCGGTGCTTCCTGCTTCGATTAACTGGTCTAAACCTTGTGCTTCCTGCATCTTGCGCATAACGCTCCTTTTTCTCTCCTTAATCTTACCTCTTGAGTGGTATGATGGTTGAGAGGGTAGCTTTTGCCACTTGGGAAGGTATATATGGATGAATTTTATTTACCTGAAGATCTTGTAGAATGGATTGGACTTAAAAAGTCTGAGTATTTGTCTCGGTTGATTCAAAGTGCGCCTGAGCATGATCTGTCATTTGACCAATATCAAAAATTTGACCGACTGATTCCTTCAACACTTTCCTTGCCGGACTGGAGTGTTGAGCTGAAAGAGGATGACCAAAGAATTAAAATTTATTGTCGAAGTCATCATGAAGATGAGGCCTTCTTTCAAATCATTGTAGGAGTCATAATTCTTGATCAGTCACAAAGTGAAGTTCTTGTGCCTATTCTGACTTATGTCACACGCTTTGAATCCATAACCCGATTATTTAGCGGTGGTAGCCCTAGTCGTCCGATACTCAATTAAATTAATTATCTTAATCTTAGATCAATATAAGGATTATCCATTTTAAAGTTGTCACATTTAAGAGTCATGAGGTTTCTTGCCATCTGGTCACAATACTGACTTGTTTTGGCGCCATATGGACATTGGGGGTGAGTGAAAGTCACGTAAGCATCCATACAGGTGAAGTAGGCCCCAAGAGAGCGCTCTTTCATGATCATGATTCCATTGATGGGGTGCTGACCATAGCCTGGTCGGGTTTTATAGAGTTTGCCCATTGTGACTACTCCTTGTTGAGGAGCAAAACACTGAGGCTGACCTAGGTAGGTTGATTTTCCAGCTTGATCCTTATAGGTCGGAATGAGGCATGTTCTATTTGTGTCAGTAATTGTTGAATTGACAGCAACTGAGGTTTCATCAAGAGTACTTTGACAAATTCCAATATAACCGATGACAGCAGCATAATGTTTGGCAGAAAGGTCACAGTTTTCAAAACCAGCAGGCCGTTGAGGGCCACTGCTGCCTGTGGACGCGCCAGAGGTTGTGCCGGTTGTAGTTCCTGTAGTCGTGCCAGAAGTTGTTACTGCTGTTCCCCAGGGATTAGAACTGCTATTTGACGGTTGCTGTACTCCATTCATTCCCACATTATTAATCATCCGATTCCTCTGAGGTGCATCACAGGCGCTCGTAAAAATGATTAAAAAAAGTAATGGAACAATTTTTTTCATATATTCTCCGACTATTTCATCCTGCTATTCGGCTAAAGAGAAATATTTCATGAGTTTTATTTGAAGTCCGATAAATGAACCAAAGAAATTCTTGATTTTTTAAAGGTTTAGCATGCGTTGGCTTATTTTATTTTTGGGTGGATTAGGGATAGGGCTTGGCCTTATATATTCTTACGTCATTAATTATCCCGAGAAAAAATATCTTCAATGGATGAGTGGGCAAAATTTTGATCGATACTATCAAATTGAAGGGTATCGGAGCTTGCTGCTCTCCCCACCAGGGGTTGAGGCAGCCCCCAACTTTCAAGAAGATTACGTCCAGTTATGGAAAGAGTTCTCATTAGAGAATACGCTTATACCCATGCCTACGAGGCACCCACTGTTCCAGCCTGTTCCTATCATTGACCTTTATTCAAAAGCCTCCGCACCCAATCTTGGAATGTCTTTCCTAGACCCCAAGGGAAGAGAAGTCAGTCGAGTTCATAATCTTCCCAAGAGTATTTATGCTGATCACTCCATGGGGCAAGAGTTATTTAAACTGCCTTATTTTCGTAATCGAATTAGAAAAAAAACCAGGGATGAGATCTGGAAGGATTTATTTGAGTTTCAAATTAAGCCGGCAAAGAAAAGTCATGATGAGATGATTTACGATCTTTATCTTCTACATTTGAGGTCAAAACTTCTTCCGAAAGATACAATACGTTATGGACTCTTTAAGGATGGTAAGCTGGCACTGATTGAGCTTTCCTCTCCCGATAAAGACTACATAGTTGAAGTTGTGACTCAGCAGGTGAATGGGACTCTTTACTCCTATATTTTGAAAACTGAAAAAAGAAATTCGGAGTCGATGAAATTGAGAGACAAGTTTCTTCATTCAATTCATTTTGGCGCCAAGGATGAGTCCCTCAGTCGAATCCTTTATACTGAATTTAAGCAACTCAATTATGCCAGACAAGTGGATCAAGAAGGTATGCTCTATCTTTTTAGTGCCTGGTCTCAAAATACAGATAATATCGATCTCCTTAAGGAGATGATCTATTACTTAGAGCGTGGCCCAAATGCAAAAAAACAACTGAGGGCCCTTTATCGATATGCCTATAAAAAATACGGCAAAACTTATACCACAAGAAAGGATATCGCGGAGGGTGATGATCCCGATTTAGTCCTTCAGAGAAATATTGAAATTGAGCAACGAGAAGCTTTAATTAAGGCGCAAGAAGAGGCGAAGCTGCCTCCGCCAGTAAAAGAATTATCACCAGATGAGAAAATGGAAATGTATC
Organism: Bacteriovoracaceae bacterium; assembly: GCA_947442115.1. Classification (GTDB taxonomy): domain Bacteria; phylum Bdellovibrionota; class Bacteriovoracia; order Bacteriovoracales; family Bacteriovoracaceae; genus Peredibacter. Next base: position 3,528 of record CANEVK010000055.1, read on the forward strand.
TTAAGAAGGCCAAAGAAAATAAAGTCAAACAAAAAGAAGAAATGACAGTTCACTAGGAATCGAAATTTTCGAAACCTTTTATAAGCACACTTGTGAGTAAGGGTTTGAGAACATCTACTTGCTTTGGAATTAAAACCTTGTTTATTTCATCCATATAAACAGATCTCTTGATTTCAATCTGGATATTATTGGTTCTAAACTGATCTACAAATTCCGTCACAAATCCACCAATATAGGGATCATTCTGAGTACATTCATAACCCAAATCATTTAGCTGTGAGGTGAAAAAATTGATAAAATCTTGAGAGCATGTTTTTCCATGCCGATCACTCAAGCAAAAGTCTGGACGGTGCGTTTTTTGCTTCGGATTCTGTTTCAAATGATAGGCCGTTGGATGTGAAGGCATACTATGTAAATCAATCATGGAAACAGGGGCCGATTTTTTCCCCTCTAGATCTTTAATAAGGGATCTCATGATTTCAAAATAGGGGCGATGATAAGTGCTTATCATTTTTTCTACTACTTCTTGAGATGGTCTATTCAGAACAAGTTTTTTCCCTTGAGTGTTCTCATTCCAGAAAAGAACTGAATTATTTTCGGCACGATTTAAATCTACGCAAACTCTGTGGACGTGGGCGACTAAAACCCCAATCCCGGCCTCTTGGATTTCCTTGATGTCCACAAGCTCATTGACTTTGAAATCAACGTCCTCTTGGTAGGCCCTCTCATCTCCACTAAGGTATAACTTAAATTCCTCTGGAATCATTTCTCCGGAGTGGGGAATGGAGAGAAGTCCCCTAAATTTGCTGCCTAGGGGGGCATAGTAATCAAAAATAGGATTTTTTTGAGGATGATCAAACTTAAACATATGAAAAAATTACCATATTTTGGCCAATTCAGTCCATGGATCTCTTCCTAAAATCCACTCAATTGGCTATAAACCACTAACATCAAATTGAGGATTAAGGTCATGAAATTTCCTGGACGTCGCAACACTAAGCACTATTTCCCGGTTGAAGAAAAGCATCGAAGCTCTTTTGATGGTGAAATTAACCGACCAGGAAATGTTTATGTCGTCGGGATCGATCAGTTACTGGTTGATATCGAGATTCCAGTTCAGGATGAATTTTTAAATAAACATCAATTTAAAAAGGGTGAGTCTTTTGTCATTAACGATGATCTGGCAGAAAAGATTTACTGGGAACATAAAAACTCTGGGCACATTACGGGAGAGTTTCCAGGTGGTGCGGTAGGTAATACACTTCATAATTTTTCTATTCTTGCTGACTCACCATCTGTGGCCTTGGGAACGATTAATAAAAATATTGAGGTTGGCGATTACGCCTTTAAGTATATTTGTAATACGAGCTCTAAAGTGAATTTAACTTACCTTCAGCCATGCCCTCGTCCGATGGGAAGAGCTCTGTGTTTTGTCTCACCAGATGGGGAGAGAACATTTGCCATTTCTAAAGGCTGTATGAATGATATGTCTCCAGATTTTTTACCGGTTGAGATCATTCAAAAATCTGCTGCTCTTTTGGTCTCTGCTTATACGTTTAGAGATGAATCGGCACCACTGGCCAAATCAACCTTTAGAGCTGTAGAGATTGCAAAAGCGGCCAATGTTCCAGTTGTTTTATCACTTGGGACGAGTGGTCTTGTAGAAGAAAAAAAAGACATGCTTCTTGAATTCATACCAAAGTATGTTTCTGTGGTCGCCATGAACGAAGCTGAGGCCCTCACATTTACGGGGATAAAAGATCCACTTCTTGCGGCAGAAAAAGTTTTAGATCTGTGTGACATGGTTTTACTCACTGTTGGAGCGAGAGGACTTTATATTGGAGCTCTCACAGATTCTTCAGTGGCTAGACTCACAAAAGAGCCTCTCCATACAAAATCAATTATTGAATATAATAAACTTGAATATTCCAGGGCGATGATGAGGCAGGATTGTGAAAACCCAATCAAGGTTTATACCCACATCAATCCTTTCCGTGGTGGTCCGATGACCATTAAAAATACCAATGGGGCTGGAGATGCAGCTCTAGCAGCTGTCCTGCATGACTTGGCGGCCAATCTGTATCATCGTCAAAAGATACCTAACTCACCAAAACATGATGCTCGATTCCTCTCTTATTCTTCTATTTCGCAAATTAGTAAGTATGCCAACCGAGTCTCTTTTGAAGTTCTCAGTCAAAACTCACCTCGGCTTCTAAGAGGGTTACCTGAAAGAGAAGATGGACTAGAAGAAGCCTATTGGGCGAAATAAAATATGTCTGAGAAAATTTCCAAGGAAGCCCTTTTTAATGAAATAAAAGGATCTCTTTTTGAGTTTTTGGTGGCCAGAAGACTGGCCTCATTGAACCATCAAGAGCTGCAGTTTCTCCAATCAATTGATCAAAATTATTTAAAAGTCTTAGGCCAGCAAGATCAACTCGTCAGGCAGTACTATCCTGAGATGATTCATTTTTTAAGCTCATCAGCAGCTGCTGTTGTGGAAAAAATGATGAAGCATTTTGGTGAGATCCCGGCATCACCAAAGCTTAAGGGCAAGTTGACTCAATCATCCTCAGGGGCGGATTTTTCTGAAGCTGATCTGATGGTTGAAGTTTCAGGTAGGCTTTTACCCATAAGTTTAAAATTAAATAAAGCACATTCCTTTGTGAATACAAAGAGTGGGGGAATCAAAAGTTTTTTTTCCCATTATTTCGCCTTCATTTCTCCCAGCTTTCAAGAAAATTTTAATCAATTTGTTGACCAGGAATTTAATCGACTAGCTCTTGACTTGCATGCTCTCAATGATTGGGATTTTCCAGGTGATTTTTCCTTTTGGGTTCAAAGCGGAAAATCTGAGCTGCCTGGCGAATTAGATGAAAAGGAAAGAGATTGCCTGAAGGCGTTTTATGCAAGAATTGCCTCAAGAATGCATGAGATTTTAACCTCTGCTTTTTTAAAAGATCATCAATCATTTCTCGAGGCTCTTGCTCCCTTGATGGGGTTTAGCCATCCAGATTTGATTCAGGTCATTTGTTATCATCAATTTAAGTCCCAAGGCGAAGCATCAGTAGAGATCCATTCTCTAAATGAAATACGTCCTATTGGATCAGAGACTTATATTAAGGATTTTCGTCAAACCTCATCAGTTGAGCTTGTGGTGGGAGAAATTGATCTACAAATCAGAGTTAAGCCGATGAATAAATTTACGACGACGGCGATAAAAATAAACTGTTCTTTGAAGCCTAGGCGATCTTTGTCTTAACTTGAATTGAATTTTCTAATTCTTCAATGACAAATTCATAACCGTTTCTTCTCACGAGAAAATGTGCTTCATTTAGCCAATCTTCAGGCCGGCCAGTTGCAAGCAAAATAACTTTGTTTTGGGACATTTGAGAAAGAATTTTTTTGAAATTGAATAAATTTAATTCCGAGTGTTCACTCTCACAAATTTCAATGAGGATATGGGACGTTTTCATGAGACTTGCCTTGATGAGGCTCACAGCTAGTTTTTCCCAAGGGGTGGCATGTTGACTTAAAATGTCTGGATTCTTGATTAATTGTACTAGCGGTTTGACTTCAGATTCAAGGCCTGAAATAAGCTCATTCCAGCTCTGACCTCCACAAACAACGTGCAAATTTTCCCAAAGACTTAAGTCAGGCATAAGTGATGATTCGCCCTCAACATGGGCAAATTGAAGTCCCTTTACTTTGGTATGACCCTTGAGAAATTGAAGCATATCTTTGAGGGGGACCGAAGTGCCAGAAGACTTATGAAAAATAAAATAACCACTTTGATTCGACTTCATCATGAGTTTCATCGGTATGAATCTCTTTTGACCTTAAGAAATTTTCTCCCACTTCTCAAAATCGCCCTATAATTGGTTTATGGATATGTCTAAAAAGCTTCAAGAAGCCTATAAACCTGATCAAGAGACTCGGAAAGGTCGCATTGTTATCGCTCTTTCTGGCGGTCTCAATTCTATGGTGGTGGCCTATCTTTTGAAAATCCAAAAATACGATCTGGTCGGGGTGACTGTTGCCATTAATTGGGAAAATTATCCGGGTCAAGCTGAGAATGCAATGTTCTGTCACATGAATCCACCTCAAGTAGAAAAGGTCAAAGAATTTTGTCATCAATTAGGTATTCCTCATTTCGTAGTTAAAGGAAGTGATGAATTCAAAGAAGAGGTTGTGGATTCTTGGATGAGCGCCAGATTAAGTGGTGTTAAGTCAAATCATTGCCTGAGTTGTCATGAGTTGAGAATGAAACTCCTCTATCAAAAGATGATGGATCTTGATGCTCAAGGTATGGCGACAGGTCATATGGCAAAAATTTTTAAAAACGCAGTCAATAACACTGTCTACGTCCATAGTTCAAATGATGAAGAGCATGATCAGTCTTCTCTGCTTTCAAGACTTCCCCACGAATTATTAAATAAATTGATATTGCCGCTGTCCGATTTACAACAAAAAGAGATTGAAAAACTCGCTGAAAATTTTGGTTTATCTCATCCAACAAAAAAAGTTTCTTTCTTAAGTTGTTTTGATTCTGACAAGGAATCTTCAAAGTATCTTGATAGTCACATCCCAACTCGCTACAAAGCACCAGGTGATATTGTTGTGGGACCAGATAAGTCTCCGGCCGGAGACCATCAGGGAGTCTACCAATTTATTTATGCCCAAGCTTTGCCGATTAATGGTCAGAAAACAAATGAGGTTTTAAGTCTCAGTAAATATTTTTTTAAAGAAAAAAGAATTGAGGCCTTAGGACTCTCTTATTTTCAGCGCAAGAAGATATTTCTTAATCAATGCAAAATCTCAGATGAAACTCCATGGCATGAGCCGATGCCAGGATTTTTAAAGTTGAATAATGGAGACTTTGCAGAGTGCTTTATTTATCCCAAAAATTTTTCAAGTGCATATATAGAGTTAGAAAAACCGGAGCCTATTTTAGAAAATTCTATTGTTTCTGTTTTTAGAAAAAAAGGTAAAAACTCGAAAGTCTATTTTACTGGCCGGGTAAAATACATTCAGGAAGAACCACAACCCGAAGAAGGAAATGAACGTGCTAAAGTTGATTATACTCGCGATTATTAGTCAGTGTGTTGCTGCTTGGGGGAAAGCTCCTTCAACGTCTGGACAACTTAAATATAACATTCAAAAAATTTCTCAAAAGGATGTCGTTAATCTTGTAAGTGATTTTGTGTCTGAGAGTTCTCCCTCGAGGATGGTAGGCAGAGATGGGCATACCAAGGCAAAAGATTTTATTCTGAAAAATATTTCTGTCTTTGATGGTAAAAAATCCGGCAAGGTGATTGTAGATACTTATTCTCCTGATATAGAAGAAGCAGAAAGATTTTACCAAAGTGATTTTGATCAAAAAGTTCTCGGCCGATTTCCCCCGTCAGATCCTAATTATCAAAAGTGGTTTCGTTTTACTTCTCACATGAAGCAGACTGCTCAAAAATTAAAGGTCATTCAAGGTGCCAACATCACTTGGGAAAAAACAGGTCTAGATTCATCAAAGGTTTTAGTTATTAGTGCTCATTACGACACTATTTCACATGATACGAAATCTCTTCTGATTGCAGAAAAAGACCCCATGCCTGGTGCAAATTACAATGCCTCAGGGGTGGCGATTGCTCTGAGTCTTATCAAGATTTTATCTGAAATCGATCTCAATTATACAGTTCAAGTGACTTTTTTAGATTGGCAAGGGATTGGGTTTTTAGGATCTCATCGGTATGCCCAGGAATTAAAAAAGACCGGTAAAAATATTTTAGGCTTTATTAATCTTGAAATGCTAGGGCAGGATAGTCGATTTTTTGATAAAACTAAAAAATCTGGAAATATGAGTGTCTACTGCCGTCCGGCCGATCAAAAATTTATTCAATCATTAAACACTCATGGAGCGAGAATAACTTCTCAGGTTACTTTTGAGATTAAGCCTATTGGTTTTGAGAATTCTGATAATTTCAGATTTTGGGAAAATGGCATCCAAGGCGGAACTTATTCACAAAATTGGGAGGATGATTTTAATCCTAAATTTTTCCAAACACCTCAAGATACCCCTGAGACACTCAATCACCAGACTCTTTATGCTTCCTATGAGTTTTTGGCCGGCTCTGTCGGCGGTATTTTGCTTGATTTGACTAAGTAAAAAGCGTTATAAGAGGCCCATGAATTTTGATTTTAATCCAGAACTTCTTAAGTCTTATGGCATTGAGCTGAGCTTGGCCCAGTATCAAGAAAATGCCCTTAAAACAGTTGTGGTCGGCATGTCTGGGGGAGTTGATTCATCAGTTACGGCCTTGATGGTGAAGCTTCAAGGCTATAAAGTCGTTGGCCTTTTTATGAAAAATTGGGATGAGACACTGCCTGATGGAAAATGTACGGCGGATCTTGATTACCAGGATGTCATAAAGGTTTGTGAGAAATTAGATATCCCTTATTATTCAGTGAATTTTGTTAAAGAGTACTGGGATGGGGTTTTTGCTGAATTCTTAGAGGATTATCGAAAAGGGCACACACCGAATCCGGATATCCTCTGTAATCGTGAAATAAAATTTAAAGTCTTTTATCAGCGTGCTCGACTTTTGGGTGCTGATTATCTGGCGACAGGTCATTATTGTCAGTTGCAAGAGGGAAAACTCGCCAAGGCGACAGACCAAAATAAAGATCAAACTTATTTTCTCTATGCTGTGGATAAAAATGTTTTCCCACATGTCTTATTTCCCATTGGGCATTTACCTAAACCCAAAGTCAGAGAGCTGGCGAATTTGTTTGATCTGGCCACAAAGTCAAAAAAAGACTCCACTGGAATTTGTTTTATTGGAGAGAGAAATTTTAAAAGTTTTCTCTCTCAGTATATTGAGTCTCAAAAAGGCCATTTTGTTGATCTTCATGGAAAAGTTTTAGGTCAGCATGATGGAGTCTGTTTCTATACCCTGGGACAACGTAAAGGGATGGGGATAGGTGGGCCAGGGGAGCCGTGGTTTGTGGTGGGAAAAAATCTTGAACGCCAAGAAGTGATTCTGGCCCAAGGAGATGACCATCCGGCCCTGTATGCTGATGGACTTGAGGCCAGTGAGCTGAATTGGCTTACAGATCTTGCGGCCTTTGAGTTTAAATGCAAGGCCAAGGTTCGATACCGTCAGCCGGAGCAAGACTGCACGGTGAAAATTTTAGGGGATAAAGTCTTGGTTGAATTTGATCGACCTCAAAGGGCCATGACACTTCGGCAGTCTATTGTCTTCTATCAAGGAGAGTTGTGTTTAGGGGGAGGAATCATTACTCAAGTGACCCCTAGCTATCATGAGCTTGGAAAACCTCTACCAGAGATCCTTTCGGTTTAAATCCAGCTTGTCTGTTTTTTGATCAGTTTTTCTTTTGGCCTCATAACCACTACATTCACCCATTCCGGCCTGGGCCACAACCTTTGAAGGCAAGTCCCTGCATTGGATGCCAAAACGTCTGCAACCATTTGGAATCTTTGGATCCCAGGTGACATAAAAGTGCTTACATTGAGTGCATTGGGGTTTACTCATAGATTTATTTTATTGAAATTTTGGCCCGGAAACCACCGGGTAGAAATCACCCAGTTCCACTGCCTTTAGTGACCAATTTGTAACAGGTTTATAAGCTTTACACGCTAGTTCTTAATTTTAAGCGCAAAATCCAAAAATGAATTTTAATAGGTCCATAACGCAGGGTGAGAAGTTAGCTCACTTATTAAAAAGGCTGCTATGAACGTCTCAGGTCACTCAGAAAACTCAAATGTCCTTTCGCTCTTTGCTCGATCAGAGGTTTTAAGTACCCCAGACCCACTTCAGGAGCTTCTCAGAGAAGCTGAAGCAGAAGCCTTTGCTGATGATGAGGAAGTCGAAATAAGAGTGGAGAGAAAGCGCCTTTTGGTTTCTGAAAA
>CANEVK010000056.1 GCA_947442115.1 Bacteriovoracaceae bacterium
AAAGTATTTTCCAACGACAACACCTTTACTAAACACAATGCCACATTTTCCAGATTGTCGGACGAGTTCAAGTGCACTCGTACCTTCTTTATCTAAAAAAATCCTTTCCTTCAGCCAATTATTTAAATCGACTCCAATTGTAATTGAAGAGTTTGGAATAAAAACTTTATCTCCACCATATGTCACAGCATCCAGATAAAGCGTACACTGAGTTTTATTATTTATAATTGAAATGACTTTTAATTTTCCGACCTGTCCACCGGGTGTCTTGTAAAAAAAGATGTCGTCTTTTAACTCTTGGTTAAGCACAACTGGTTTATCGCCGTACTTCACCTGAGAAGAACTTGCGATGCAATTAGTATTTATTTGTGCAAATTCTGCAGGACAAACTGATTGAGCACCCAGTGGCACACTTGGCAAAAAAAATCCCAAAAGGATCAATAAACTGTAGAAATAAGACATCATGTCTTTCCTAACCTTAAAATAGGTTTCTACTTTAAGCTTAGCAAAAAACACCTAACCGTTGGTAATTTCAAGAAATGGGAAAAAAGCTCCGCTTATGACTTCGGCCTTGCCTGTGTCTTAAGGCCCGCGACAAGTTTTTTAGACTCTTCTGTATTAAATGAGTCCACTATTTTAGGAATATAAATCGGGTTATATTCTTGAAAATGATCCTTTTTACAACGCTCAATTCTATTGAGTTTCTCCAGTATCTCTTCTTTTTTTAAATTCTTCTTTTTGACAGCATCCCTTATCGCCAAAAGTGCCTTTTTGGCAGTTGGAAGTGTTTTATAAATCAGCATGTCCGCACCAGCACCAATCGCCATGACAGCAGCTTCTTCAGTAGAAAATTTACTGGTTATTGCTCCCATTTCCATATCATCTGTGACAACTATTTTACTAAATTTAGTCTCTTGGCGGAGAAATTGATAGGCCTTTGGACTTAAACTTGTCGGCAATTTCTCATCCAAGCAATCAACCAGAAGATGGGCCATCATCATAAACTCTGCCCGTGACTTTGAAGCCTTGATAAAGGGAACTAATTCACGCTCAATGAGAACATCCTTTGAAGTCTTCACGAGTGGTAAATCGATATGGGAATCCTTAGTGGTATCTCCATGACCTGGAAAATGCTTGGCACAGGAAAGTAAACCAGTCGTTTGAAGACCCCTAATGGCAGCACTAATACTTTTTTCAACTTCATCTGGTGTTTTACCAAATGATCGGTCACCAATCGCCTTATTATCTGGATTAGTCAGGATATCACAACACGGAGAGAGACTTAAATTTACACCACAAGCAGTTAATTCCTTGGCCATTACCTGATGGACTTCAAAGATTAGTTTTGGAGATTGATAAGAGGCAAGATCAAGCATAGAGGGAAATTGAGTGAAGTGCTTTTTGAATCTTTGAACTCTCCCTCCTTCCTGATCAACAGCTATAAAGAGCGGGTACTCATCTCTTAATTTTTGAATTGAATTCACAAGTTCAGCTAATTGTGCAGGATCTTGGAAATTATGATCGAAGAGGATAACTCCACCACACTTTTCTGATTCTAAAAAATCTTTTTCTTCTTCGGAAAGTACTGTTCCCGAAATACCAGTCATAATTAATTGTCCTAAATTATCCACATCAACCTCTTACTCATCAGAAGAATTCATTTCCTCGCCAGGAGGAACTATAGTCAACCCCTGGGCTATCCAAAGTATTCTAATTAAATCAAAGGATGGAGAAAAATGATAGACAACAGTTTGCCCATCAACCTCAACTATGTATTTTAAATATTTTTTCTCACTGCCCTCAAATTTTAATATGGCAGAAGAAAACGGCGTTTGACCGACCCCATTAAATTGATCTTGGACGTAAGGATAATTGTCCCAAACAATCACAAAACTAAATCCCTTATCTTTTTTATCAAGAGCACGCTTTAATAAAAAATTATGATTGAGGCAGTCTGGTATTTGAGAGAAAAAGCAAAAATACTTTTTTTTAGGAAATAGGTAAGTCGATGTGCCCTTCCACTTGGCTTCAGGACTATCCAACTCAACCAGGATTTTTTTTTCGTTTTCAAGCATCCGTATTTTTGAAAAATATTTTTTCCCCTCAAGCCAAACCTCAAAATCAGAAGCAATAGGGCGTGAGACAATTTCTCTTTTAGAACCGACCTTAATAGTCCCGAGTTGAGATACTGTAATGGATTTCTCCAAGACTTTGGTCTGCCCAGCCTGATCAAGGCCCAGTATGGTTCTAGTGATAAGTTTATTTTTTTCTTTTTTTAATTCTCTTGAAAATAAATAGCGGCCAGAGACATCTGTATAAGAATAAGTTTGAATTCCTTCACGAGACTGTGTTGTTTTTCTGAGCTGAGTGCATGAAAAAAAGAAAAGGCAAAAAATTAAATTAATCACTCTCACTTGATAATTTTCTCAAAATCTTTATTGGCATCAATTTGTCTTAAAAGCTCATTAATCTTTTTGCCAATTTGATCACCAATTTGTGTAGAAAGCTTTGGGAAATGCATTCCGACTTTAAATTTTTTAACTTTTTTATCACCAGTGAGATAATCCACCACGTAAACTACTTTAACTTCAGGCACTGTAATGACTTCATCTTTAAAAATAATTTTAACATCATTAAAGATTGAATCTTTTTCAAATATCTGAGATTCAAGTTGGCCAATTTGAAGACCAAGACCTGTAGTAGAAAGATCCTGTATTCTGAATTTTATTTTACTATTTAGATGTTCATTTTCTTGAGTTTCTACAAGTTTGAGAAAATTTTTGAAAAGCCCGGTTTGATTAGTTTTACTTTTAAAATCTACGACAACTCCACCCTGATAAGACTCTTTGAGATCAAATTCAGCAAAGACCTCGTAGATAGGATAAGTTAATAGTCTATAGCTACTTCTTTTCTCTGATTTAAAAAGATCGCCATTAACTTCCAGAACCACTTGATCCACGAGGTTTTTATTGAGAATGGCCTGTGAAAAAAAATTCATCCCTCTGAATTCAAATGAAAAAAGAACATCTGATCTCAGAGGAAAAAATAGATTCTTGGTATCTAAGTGGAGATTGTAGCGATCCTTATCAAAATCCACGACATTGTAACTAAAGCGCTGCTTTTGTCCCTTTATCCAGATCGTTACCACTCCCTTAGTTAGGCCAAACTGAGTCAGTCGGCTTAATTTTTCATGAGGGTTTAACTTACTGAAGTAGGTATAAGACATATTAACTTAGAGTCGTGACCTGACGGAGCAGAGTCAGAGACTCTAGGGCCATCCCACATCCTCGAACAACACATGTTAAAGGATCTTCGGCCAATGCCACAGGAAGACCAGTCTTCTCTTTAATAAGAACATCCAAGTTTGCAAGAAGCGATCCACCACCAGCAAGAATGATTCCGTTATCAACGATATCTGCTGCGAGCTCAGGTGGAGTTTTTTCAAGTGAAATCTTAATCGCCTCAACCACTTCAGATATAGGATCTGCAAGGGCTTCACGTATTTCATCTGAAGTGACTTCAATTGTTTTAGGCGCACCAGCAATAAGGTCACGACCCTTTACTTCATAAGTTTTCACTTCGTCATCAAATGGATAGGCATTACCAATCGACATTTTAATCATCTCAGCTGTTCTTTCACCAATAAGAAGAGAGTATTTCTTCTTAATATAAGAAACAATCGCTTCATCAAATTTATCACCGGCCACGCGAACTGACTTAGAGTAAACGATACCACCGAGTGAAATGACGGCCACTTCAGTTGTACCACCACCGATATCTACAATCATGTTTCCAGAGGGATCAGTAATAGGAAGACCTGCACCGATCGCAGCCGCCATTGGCTCCTCGATCAAATAAACTTCACGCGCACCAGCTTGTTCAGCTGATTCTTTAACGGCCCGCTTTTCAACCTGAGTAATTCCAAACGGGATACAAATAATAATTCTTGGCTTAATAAGCTTTGAACCATTAAGTGATTTTTGAATGAAATATTTGAGCATCGCCTGAGTGACTTCAAAGTCCGCAATAACCCCATCTTTCATCGGACGAATAGCCTTAATTGAACCTGGTGTTCTTCCCAGCATTTCTTTTGCTTCTTTACCAACGGCAAGAACTTTTTGCTCGCCTCGAAAACCCTGGTGAACCGCAACCACTGAAGGTTCATTGACAATGATCCCGCGATCTTTTGCATAAACGAGCGTGTTGGCCGTTCCAAGGTCAATCGCCAAATCATTTGAGAACCAATCAAGCATTTTCTTAAACATAAAAATATCCTTTCAACTCATTACCATTTGTACTGTCTAATTGTGTCGCCTCGTTCAGCAATATCGGCCATGATCTCGATACCTAATTCAATATGAAGATCAGCATAGCTTCTAAAAACTTTACTAGCAGACTTCTTCGTTTTTATTCCACCACGTTTCAGTGGAGTATCAGAAACTAAAAGCAGAGCTCCTACACTCACTTTACTCGCAAAGCCGGCCGTGAAAAGTGCTGCACATTCCATGTCCACACCAATCACTCGCTCCTCATAAAGAGTGCGTTTAAAACTTTCATCAAATTCCCAGAACCTTAAATCAGTGGTGTGTATCACACCCGTTCGATAATCCATTCCATGCTCAACCAGCACTTGGGAGGCGAACTTCTGTATTTTAAAAGTTGGTAGGGCCGGAACCTGAATCGGCATAAAATATGTCGAAACACTATCCGCTCTAATAGCTCCAATCGGCAGGATAAAATCTCCTACTTTTAAGGAACTATGGGTTCCACCCGTCATACCCAAAAATAGTACCGCTTTTGGCTCAATTACGGCTACTAATTCCATGATCAGAACGGCCATGGCCGAACCAATTCCAAACTCAATAATGGTCACCTTGGCCGAAGCTGAAGATGCCGCAGCAAAAGCAGATCCTTTTGTCCCCTTACAGTCGGGTAAAAGCTTCTGAAAGCGATCATAGTAATAATGAAAATTAGTTAAAATAATCTGAGGCTGAAAATCTTTAATATCATGCCCTGTGTAACGCTCAAGCATATCAATGGCAATTCTACGCTTTGCCACATTGGCATAAACCCGCTTGTCACGAATTTCTTGTAAGTGGGGGGTGAGCTTAATGGAAGATTTTTTTGTTTTTTTGGTGAGCCGACGGATCAATTCTTCACTCGATTCCACAGGTGGAAGAGCAACTTTTTTAAGTTTACTACCCGACTTTTTAAGAGGCTTAGTCTTGGCAGCTAATTTCTGTTTTGGAGCCTTGGCCATACATTTTTAATAAGTTATTTTTATTTGAAAAATTTACCACTTAGGTTGTTTCCCTACAAGAATTTAAAGTCAGGAAAGTCTTTCCCGATATTTTTTGTCAGGAATAGTCTTCGACTTCCCAGCTCAGAGCTAAAGAGTTAGTATCTATCTTTTTAAAAAGGAATTCACCGTGAGTGATGAAAAAAATAAGTTTCCATCCAGTTTTGTTTCAAGCCAGTTTGTTAAATATATTGATGCCAAAGAAATCAAAGGTATTGTTGAAACCCTCGGAAACACTCTCTCTCAAAAATATCAAGGCCAGGATTTGGTCTTAATTGGAGTGCTTAAAGGTAGTATGGTTTTTCTAGCTGATCTGGTACGAGAAATTAAGGGAGTTAAAGTCTATGTTGATTTTGTCAAACTCCAGGCGGTTGGAAGAGGTAAAGAAAACCATGGTACCATTTGTATGAGCAAAGATTACACCACGAATCTAATGGACCGAAATGTAGTGATTATTGAAGAGATTGTTGATACTGGTCGCGCTCTAAGCTTTCTAAAAAAACGAATTCTTTTAAGCTCTCCAAGAAGTCTTGAAGTTGTCACACTTTTTGACAAGCCCTACAAAAGAGCAGTCAATATTCAACCGGATTTAACTGGTAAAAAAATTGATGACCAATTTATAGTGGGCTATGGTCTTGACCTAGAAGACTACGGCAGAAATTTTGAGCAACTCTATTACCTTAAGTATCCAAACTAGATTCTTACTGGCCGAAGGTTTTAACAATTTCTCCACGAGTAATTGTCATTGAGTTCATTTTTTTCATCCAAACACCATCTTTAAATGACCAGCTTGTCGTAAGACCATTTAATGTTTTGTCTTTTATGGCAGCATCAAATTGGTCACGACCTTCGGCTTCCTTGGCCGAATTTAATGCATCTACACCTAGTTTCATCGCATCTAGAGAGAGAATTTCAATGAGACCAGCAGGCCGTCCGTAAATTTCTTGAAATTTGGAGAGCATCACTTGATTTATATCTTTTGGATCTTCTCCAATAAAATACAAAGTTCCTAAATTCTTTTGTTCTTTGACAAGTGAATGAGAAACCCAACTTGGACCACCAACAACTTTTATCCTATTGGCATCATAGTACCCCAATGTGGGAATTAGACCAATGGCTTCATGGGGATAAGTCGCCAGAAAAAGCCAATCAAAATCCAGCATCGGTGGCAGAGTCTGCACACGTCGAATAGAGGATTTTTCCAAAGCGTAAACATCATCAAGAATATTTAATTCTTCACTTCTTTCACGTTGGTGCTTAAGTCCTAAAAAAAGCTGAGCTGTATCTCTATAGTCATGGGAATTTTTCGGAAAAGTTGCGAGGGCAGTTATTTCAACTTTCTTCTCCCGAGATTTTCTCCACAACTCATCCGCATAGGCCTTCCCCCCCTCATTTTCTGGAAAAATAATACCAATTCTTGTACCAAATTTTTGAATCATCTCATCCGATAAAAGTGTCTCAATCTGAGATTCAATTGATCCTTGAACCTCTATCAGGTGATGATTCTTTTCTTCTTTTGGTAAATTAATTTGAGAAAGAGAAATATAAAGGACACCATATTTCCGGGCCTCTAGATACTCGGCCTTGGCACTTTCAGGAAAAAGTCCACCGATAATAAAGGCGACTTTTCTCTCTTTTATCAGGTCTAAAACGGCCTGGGCCCCTTGCGAAGGTGAATCCACTGAGTCTTTAGTATGAATCTTGAGATTCTCATTAAGCCCTAAGACCTTTAGGCCCGTATCAACACCACTCAAGGCTTTTTGACCGAATGAGGATTTTTCCCCAGTCAAAGGTAAGATAAGCCCGATATCTAAAAGACTCATCTTACTTGAGTTATCGAGCCTTAATTCAAAATCACGAAGAAATTTTTTAATTTCATCATAGTCACCATATTGTGCGTTTAACCAGTTCACAATATCTTGGGCTCCACTCTTATCACCATTGAGGTACCTTTCATCTGCTTCCACTTGGGCCAGGAAAGCAGCTGTCATATTTTTTTGATCATCATAACTTTCAAAGAGTTTTATTTTTTGACCGCTACTCAATTTTTTAAAAGCATCTTTCAAATCTGGAAACAAAGATGAATTTTGGATATCACTGCTATTTTTAAGATCGTTCATAAGATGAAGAGAAGCCTCTGCCACCATGAGATTATTTTCAAACTTCTTACCGTAGACTAAATAGAGCTGATGATATTTCTTTATCTCAGAGCTACTTAAATTTTTAGTTTCGATTTTAGAAAAACGATTTTTTAACTCGGAAAGTTGCCCTAGTTTATAATGAGCACTCGCCATATTGAGTTGAATTTGACTGAAGATTTGAGAATTTTTAGGAGCATATTTTTCTGCGACCTCAAAATTTAAAAGGGAGCGCTCAATTTCATTAAGATTAAATTTAATGACACCTTTTAAGTTATATTTTGTCGCCTTTTCTAAGGGATTAATCTTCTGATCCTCAAGCTCCACAAGTTTCTTTATCGCAAGATCTAGTTTCCCTGAGTTAATGAACTGTCTGGCCTCAGCAATTTTAGCCTTTGCTTCTGGAGACATCATAGAGTCATCCAAGACCTGCTTGCTCTTCATCATCGAGCAAGAGGCTAAAATAATTAAAATTGCTGATAGTAACCAACGCATACTAAGTCCTTTAAGGAAGATCATTGAGATAATTTTAGCGTTCATTGAAAGAAAAAAAAGAAAAAAGGGGCCTTAAAAGGCCCCCTTATTTTTATTCTTTACTGAAAAAGTTCCCTGACTCGGTCAAAAAAGCCCTTGGTCATTGGATTTGAACTGTTTTGCTCCAATTCTGAAAGTCGCTGAAAAAGCTCTCTTTGCTCTTTAGAGAGCTTGGCCGGTGTTTCGACATGAATGGTGATGATTTGATCACCAAATCCATAACCACCAAGTTTAGCAATTCCCTTATTTCTCAATTTCATTTTCTGACCGGCCTGAGTTCCCTCAGGTATTTTCATGGAAACCCGCCCACCAAGGGTCGGAACTTCAATCTCGCAACCAAGCGCGGCCTGAGAAAAACTGATAGGGACTTCACACAGGACATCATACTCATCGCGCTTAAAGAACTCATGCTCCTGCAAATGAATTTTGACATAAAGGTCACCCGCAGGCCCACCGTTGACTCCGGCATCACCTTGACCTGATAACTTTAATCTCTGGCCCTCATCAATACCGGCAGGAACTTTAACAGAGAGTTTTTCTTTCTTTTTATTTCGTCCACGACCATTACATGGTTCACACGGATCCTTAATCATCTGGCCAGAACCATGGCATTTTGGACATGGCTGAGCAATCGTGAAAAAGCCCTGCTGACGTCTGACTTCACCATGACCATGGCACATTTCACAACTCACAGGCCCTGAGCCTTTCTTGGCCCCAGTTCCATGACAAGTTTCACACTGCACAGATCGGAAAAGATTAATCTCTTTCTCAACACCAAAGGCCGCTTCTTCAAATGTAACAATCATTTCAGTTTGTAAATCATCACCCGATTGGGCCCTTGAGCGTCCACGGCTTCTTCCCCCACGACCTCGCTGGCCTCCAAGAATATCTCCGAAAATATCTCCAAAGAT
Organism: Bacteriovoracaceae bacterium; assembly: GCA_947442115.1. Taxonomy (GTDB): domain Bacteria; phylum Bdellovibrionota; class Bacteriovoracia; order Bacteriovoracales; family Bacteriovoracaceae; genus Peredibacter. The sequence goes on from CANEVK010000056.1 coordinate 8,883, forward strand.
ATCACCTAGATCACCAAAATCTCCGCCTTGGAATCCACCACCAAAGCCGCCACCACCCATGCCACCTTGTTCAGCTGCATGTCCCATTCGGTCATACATGCTTCTTTTTTGATCATCCATGAGGATTTCGGCAGCATGTGAGGCTTCTTTAAACTTAGCTTCCGCTTCTTTATTGCCCGGATTTTTATCCGGGTGAAACTGCATGGCCAATTTTCGATAGGCTTTTTTTATTTCATCTTTAGATGCAGTCTTAGCGACACCTAAGATTTCGTAGTAATCACGTTTATCACTCATACCCACATAACAAGAAAGCCCCTCAGGGGGCTTTCTTGGTCCTCATTAAGAGATTAAATTAAACTTCTTTGTAGTCAGCGTCTACGACATCGTCTCCGTCATCTTTCTTAGACGATCCAGCGTTTCCTTGCGCTTGTCCGTCGGCCGCACCGGCACCTTGACCGGCATCAGCTCCAGTTCCTTGGTACATGAACTGGGCCAGGCTGTGAGCGACGTTTTGTAGTCTTTCAGTCGCTGCTTTAATTTCGTCCAAAGACTCTGAGGTGAGTTTTGTTTTGGCTTCACTAATCGCTCCTTCAAGTTCAGTTTTCTTATCTGCTGGAACTTTATCTCCAGCATCCTTGAGTGCTTTTTCAGAAGCAAACACAAGGCTATCAAGATTATTTCTAGCATCAACAATTTCACGACGTTTTTTATCCGCATCACGATTTTTCTCAGCATCAGCTACCATGCGCTTAATTTCATCTTCAGTAAGACCTGAGTTTGAAGTAATCACGATGTTTTGAGATTTACCAGTTGCCTTATCTGTAGATGTCACGTGAACAATTCCGTTAGCATCAATATCAAAAGTCACTTCAATTTGAGGCACTCCACGTGGAGCTGGGTTAATACCTGTTAAATCAAAGCGACCAAGAGTTTCGTTATCAGCAGAGAACTCACGCTCACCTTGCTGAACATGAATCGAAACCGCTGGTTGATTATCTACGGCCGTTGAAAACACTTGAGATTTCTTCGTAGGAATTGTTGTGTTTTTCTCGATGATTTTTGTGAAAACACCACCAAGAGTTTCAATACCAAGTGAAAGAGGAGTCACGTCGAGAAGAAGAACGTCTTTCACGTCACCAGCAAGAACTCCACCTTGAATGGCAGCACCAGCAGCTACAACTTCATCCGGATTCACACCTTTAGAAGGCTCTTTACCAAAAATCTCTTTTACTTTTGCTTGAACGATCGGCATACGAGTCGCTCCACCAACGAGAATCACTTCGTGAATTTCATTAAGTGAAAAACCAGAGTCATTAATCGCCGTTTTACATGGGGTCACTAATTTATCGATCAAATCAGAAATCAAAGACTCAAATTTTGCACGAGATAAATTCAAGTTTAAATGCTTTGGTCCAGTTGCATCCATTGTGATAAACGGAAGATTGATATCCGTTTGAGTCACTGATGAAAGCTCATGCTTAGCTTTTTCAGCAGCTTCTTTTAAACGCTGAAGCGCCATTTTATCATTCTTAAGATCAATACTTGTTTCCTTCTTAAATTCCTCAGCAAGCCAGTTGATGATTCTGTAATCAAAGTCCTCACCACCTAAGAATGTGTCACCATTAGTAGACTTAACTTCAAAAACACCATCAGAAGTGATTTCAAGAATGGAAACGTCGAAAGTACCACCACCAAGATCGAAAACAGCAATATTTTTATCTTTCTTAGAATCTAATCCATAAGCAAGAGCAGCAGCAGTTGGCTCGTTGATGATTCTTTTAACATCAAGACCTGCAATACGACCGGCATCTTTAGTTGCCTGTCTTTGAGCATCGTTAAAGTAAGCAGGAACCGTGATGACGGCTTCAGTCACTGCTTGTCCAAGATAGTCTTCAGCAGCTTTCTTCATTTTTTCTAAAACTTTTGCTGAAATTTCTTGCGGAGAATATTCTTTCCCATCAACTTTTACCCAAGCATCACCATTTTTATTCGCTAAGATATCAAAAGGAGCAATCCCTTTAAAATGAGTCGCTTCTTTATCAGTAAACTTACGACCAATGAGACGTTTTACACCAAAAAGTGTCTTCGTAGGATTCGTGACGGCCTGACGTTTGGCCACTTGACCCACAAGGTTTTCACCATTGTTAGCAAAACCAATAATTGATGGTGTTGTGTTATGACCTTCAGCATTTGGAACAATTTTGTAAGAGCCATTTTCCATAACGGCTACACATGAGTTTGTTGTACCTAAGTCAATTCCAATAATTTTTCCCATATCATTCTCCTTATAAACTGTTTAACTTTATTGTTTATCGTTGGCGACCACAACCTTTGAGGCCCTGATCACTCTTCCATTTAACGTATAACCTTTTTGAAATTCCTTGATGACTTCATTCGGCTTTTTCCCTTCAATGTATTCTTGGGCCATGGCTTCATGAAAGTTTGGATCAAATTCCTTTCCAACTGATTCAATCGGAGTTAGTCCATGCTTTCCCATCGTATCTACAAATTGCTTCTGAATCATATCCAAACCAAAAACGAGATTCTTCACTTTTTGAT
>CANEVK010000057.1 GCA_947442115.1 Bacteriovoracaceae bacterium
ATGAAATATAACCCATTTCGGCCTAGCAGTATTGTAGGCCCTGGCATGTTTGCTGGCAGAATTGAAGAAATTAAAGATATTGAAAAATACTTGTTTCAAACAAAGCATGGCAATTCGCAAAGCTTTTTAGTTATTGGCGAAAGAGGCATTGGAAAATCTTCTTTAATGCTTTTCGCTGAACACGTCGCTCGTGGAAATGTAACTTTCAATTTAGACGAAAAGCTAAATTTTTTAGTTTTGAGCTTGGAGCTCAAGGAAGGCTTATCTTCTTTAGATTTTTTAAAATTGCTAGGAAATAAGTTTAAAAGCGAACTTAATCTTAGAAATGAGCTTAAAAGTAAAGCTGAAGCAACTTGGAATTTTATTAAAAACTGGGAAGTCTTAGGAGTTAAATATCATTCTGCGAATGAGGAAATTGATCCTGTCTTGTTTGCAGATGAACTAGCTTCTAAATTAAAAGATGTGATTGACCAATCTCAGGGTGAATTAGATGGAGTTGCTATCTTCGTAGATGAAGCTGATAAGGCAGGGGATGAAACTAAGCTAGGCGAAACTCTTAAATTGTTTACTGAAAAATTAACAAGACTGGGGACAGGACAAGTTATTATAGGTTTGGCCGGATTACCCGAGTTAAGTTTGAAATTAAAGCAAAGTCATGGTTCTTCCCCTCGAATTTTTCAAATATTGGATTTAAAACCATTAGAGGTTTCAGAAAGAAAAGAAGTCATTCTGAACGGTATTAAAGACGCCAACGGAAAAAATAAAGTAGAAACAAAAATCGATGAGGCGGCATTAAATCTTATCTCTGACTTATCTGAAGGGTATCCTCATTTCGTTCAACAATTTGGGTTCTCAGCTTTTGAGGCTGATGTTGATGAAGCAATAGATCGCACTGACGTTGAAAATGGAGCGTTTAAAGAAAATGGAGCTCTAGAACAATTAGGGCATAAATATTTTCAAGAACATTTTTACGATAACGTCGGAACTGATGATTATAGGAAAGTTTTGGAAGCTATGGCCATGTATGATGATAATTGGGTTACTCGCTCTCAGTTGATTCTTGATCTAGCCAATGACTTGAAGGAAACTAAAATTGATAATGCTTTAAAATCTCTTAAATCGAAGAATATCATTATTCTAGATAATGCAAATAGAGGGGCATATAAGCTTCCAACAAAATCTTTTGCAACTTGGATAAAAATTAAGGGGCTCGATAAGAAACAGAGTAAAGCTTAGTTTTATTTAAAGAATATCCACATAGGTCTTCGAAGTGGATCCTGGTTATCATATTCAAAAGTTATTCCTAGTTCTGGAATTTCTACTTTATAGAGTTCTTCTACAACATCTACTGCTTTAGACTTAATAGGTGTTTCGATCCATTTATAATCTTTGAAACGCTTTTTTAAATAGGCGTAAGCGTCGAACTTCACCAAGTAAGCGAGTGCAACGGTTGTAATTTTCTGATTCTTTTTACTCACGAATGCCTTGATAGGCATTTGGTCTTTTTTCTTATAAAAATAGTACTGGTCTGAATTGCTATCTGATGTATCAATTTTCTCGGGTTCTCCGAGAGTTGGTATAAGTCCTTTGGGATCATTTGTTTTTTTGAGATGAAAGATTTTATCAAACTCATCACCTCTTTGTTGAGATGGTATAGATGTTTTACAACCTACAAGCATGAATAAAATGAGAATTATAATTTTCATCGGTCATTTTCCTTTGACTCAATAATTTTTTTTACGGCCAAGAATGAGAGAAGGTTAAATGTCATTAATCTGGTTGAGTCTGTATAGTAAGTTTCAATATAATTCGTAAGATCTTCATTAATTGAATCTTTTGAATCAGGCATGAGGAGTTTAGAAGGAGGGATAAGCTTATTATTTTCATTTAAATTCCATCCAGAAGCCAATGCAAATTCAAATTTTAATCCTGGATCGATACTGGGTAAGGCAATATGGGCCATTTCATGAATAATGACGGCTCTTTTATCTTTCTCTTTGAAGAAACGGTCAAAGATTAACAATGTTCTAGTTGGGGCGACACTGGCTGCTGGATTCAGAGGATGTCCTCCTACGTCTCCACGAAGAATTTCTGTTAAGTGATATTTACTGAGCCAAGGAGGCAAAAGGGCAAGGGCTTCTTGGACGATACTTTTTTCAGTAGGATCCCATTTTTTTATCTTGGGCTTAATATTAGTGAATTTCTGATTAGTGGAATCTTGAAAATAATTTGATCTTTCAATTTCTCGACAGTGAGCACTCCTCATATGAGCGGCTACTTTTGTTCCATCACTTTTTGGGTAGGCTTTGATCCACTGTTCACGGACATAAATTTCTTGAGGGCCGCAAGGCTCAGCAAAAACGAGTGATGAAAATAGAATGAGGAAAATGAACGCCATCATAAAATTCTAACAGCATCGGAGTGAGGGTCAACTTTAGAAATAAAAAAGCCCCGTGGGTTAAACGGGGCTTTAGTATGTTTCACTTCTTTCGAAGATCATCACTTTAAAATGGGGTGACCGATGGGGATCGAACCCACGACAACCAGAACCACAATCTGGCGCTCTACCGACTGAACTACGGTCACCATTGAACAGGCATGTAATTTATAGTTTCTAACCACTTTAAGTCAATAAATTCCTTTCCCTAGAGTGCTGCTGCAGCCAGTCATTGTTAAGGTTTTCAAGTTGTTTGCTCTTTTTGGATTCGGCGCAGATAATTGAATTTATGAGAATATTGTATTCATTACTGGTCTTGATTCCTTTTTTAGTAGAAGCCTCAGTGGTGGGAATAACCACTCATCCATTGCCTGAAAAATCTCGAATTTTGTCAGGCTCTATGACTGGGTATTTTAGTGAGCGCCATGAACTAGGTGCCGGGATCCGATATACTCAAGAGTTAGAAGTTGATCAGATTTTTGATTTATTTGTGTCTGGGGCCCAACATTCAAGAGAGTATTTGATTGGTGGTGGAGTCGATTTTCAGGTTCTATCAGAAACAGAGGATCGTCCACGAATTTCGGTAAAACCTTTTTACCAGTATCAAAAGTTTGAAGAATCAAAAAATGGTATTATTGGTTTTGCTCCCACGTTAAGGAAAAGTTTTTCAGTTTATAATTATAGTCTATTTCCCTATATTGGAATTCCTGCTGGTATAAAAATAGATAGTCATTCAGACATCTTTTCCTACTATGCTTCACTATCCTTGGGAGCGAGTTTTCCTTTGCCGATTGAGGGAGGAGAGAAACTGTTAGTGTCACTTGAAACAAATAAAAACATGGGTGCCTCATCTGATTATGTTGGAGTACTGCTTTCTTGGGTTTGGAGATAATATGATTTTTTTCTCAGATTTCGATGGAACACTAACTTTTGAAAAACGTGAATTAACTCGGGATTTTTTTGATATTTTAGATCTTATCAAAAAGAATGGTGATGAACTTGTCATCGTTTCTGGTCGATCAGTTTCCTGGGGACATTTCTTTTTAACTCACTTCCCACTCAAGTACTGCATTATGGAAGGTGGTGGTGTGATGATTTACCTTGATGAGCAAGGTGAACTTTGCCAGGAGCCGCTCGTGGATCAAAAAGAAATTGATCGTTTGGCAAAGTTTACGACTAATTTTGAACATCACTTCCCTCGAGTCCCCATGTCAGTGGATAGTTTTGGCCGTCTTACTGATCGAGCGATTGAATTTCATTTAATGGATGCGGAGTGGATTAGAGAGGCCCTTGATTTTATGGATAAGCATAAAATCAATTATTCAAAATCTAATGTTCATATAAATTTTTGGGCCGGTGATATCTCAAAATACTTAGGGGTTAAAAAGTTTTTAGAGAAATTTTATCCTGACATGAAAGAAACGGATGGTTGGTTTTTTGGTGATGCACCCAATGATCAAAGCATGTTTGAATCGTTTCATAATTCAATCGGCGTGAGTAATATCAAGCATTGCTTACATCGATTAGAACATAAACCCCGAATTATTCTTGAAGGGGACGAAAATATTGGGCCAAGAGGTGTTCTGAATTCGATCAAGAAATTACACCAAGGCACCATCCGCTAAGGTAATTTGGCGTCTTGCTCTTGCGGCAAATTCTTTGTCATGAGTGACGTAAATAATCGTTGTCCCTTTTTCTTTATTTATTTTATCAAAGAGATCGATGATCATCTGACCATTTTGAGAGTCAAGATTTCCCGTCGGCTCATCAGCAAACAGATAGGTTGGTTCCATAATGAGTGCTCGTGCGATGGCCACACGTTGCTGCTCCCCTCCCGAGAGCTCTGAAGGATATCTTTTTTCAAGACCTTTCAGTCCAACCTCCTCCAGAAGCTTTAATCCCATGGGGCGTCTTTGCTCTAAGACTTTGGCCTTACGGGCCGGTAATAAAACATTTTCAAGTGCCGTTAACTCCTGAAGGAGGTAGTGGAATTGAAACACAAAACCAATATTTTTATTTCTTAACTTAAAAATTTCTTGAGCGGAAATATTTTTAACATTCACATCATCATAGAAAACATTTCCCTCAGTAGGTGAATCGAGTGTGGAAAGAAGATAGAGCAGAGTACTCTTGCCTGAACCAGATCTTCCGACCAATGAAACAAATTCACCATCTTGAATTTCAAGATTAATGCTTTTAAGTGCTGGAACAGTTGCCCGTGGAAAAAGCTTCGTCAGATTTTGGGTTTTAATCATTATTGCCCACCGGAACGAATAATTTCCATCGGCTCGAGTTTTCCTGCTTGCCTGGCCGGAATAATGGAAGAAAAAATGGCAGAAAGAACTGCGATCCCAAAGGCTTTGAGATAGATGATAGTGGCAAAAGAAATGATCATCTTATTTCCCGGGCCACTCATCCTGCCAGGGACAACTTCAATTTGGGCCATGATATGGCAAATGATATTTCCAATCATTAACCCAACAATCCCTCCAATAATTCCTAGTAGGATTCCTTGATTAAAAAAAAGTTTCACGATATCTGAAGGGGAAAATCCCATGGATCTCAAAATCGCAATGTCTCGCTTCTTTTGAGTCACTAGAATACTTAAAATATTATAGATGCCAAACCCGGCCACAATAATAATCGCAATCGTCATAGAGTTTCTAACAATATCCTGAGTCTTAAAAACGGATAAAATAGATGCCGAAGATTCCTGCCAGGGAAGAATTTTATCACTGGCCGATACCTTCCACGCGTCTGATTTAGTTTGAGCTTCATCTGGTTTAAAGAGCTTTATGGCAATATCGGTGATTTCGCTCGGTCTGCCCCTGAGTTTTTGGGCATCAACAAGGGAGCTAAAGGCGGTTGATTCATCTATGCCTTTTATTCCAGTTTCGAAGACGCCAACAATTTTAAACGGCTGTGGTGAAGTATTGCCTGTAGAAATAAGAAGAGTTTCAGAAACTCGACTACCGAGTTGTTCCATTAATTTTGAACCAATGATGAGTCGATTACCTGAGTTCCCAAGATCTTTGAAGGAGCCAACCTTCATATAATTTTCAATATTCGTTACTTTCATTTGCCGCTCAAATTGCGAGCCAATAATTCTTCCAGTGCGGGTAACTTTTGCTTGATTGAAGATAACTTGAGATACAACTTGCGGGGAGTAGGCGGCGACATCAGGGTCAAGATCAAGTTTAGAAAACCATCCCATGGGATACTCAATCTTAGAAGAATCTTTTCTTCCTGAAGGAGGAAGACTCCAAAAAACATGTTTTACTTCAGGAAAGGCTTTTAAGCTTTCTTTGGTGAGCAATTCTTCTCGAGCCGAAATGCGAATATGAGCTTCATTGTTGACTAGCTGATCAAGTATAAAAGTTTGAAACCCAAGCATCATACCAGAGATCGCCACATAGGCTGCTGTCCCTATAGTGATGCCTAAAAGGATAAGAAAACTTTGTTTTTTTCTCGCCAATAGATGGCGAAGACTTAAAAACATCATGGTAATATGATCTCATCAGTTAAAAATAACTTTGGACTAACTATTTCGACTTTCTCTTGATCAAGCAGCCCTATTTCTACCTTTAACTTCTTTTTTATACTATCCCGCCTCATGAGGATGTGACCGTTGGCAACGGCCTTAAGGGGAACAAGGGTGACCGATTTTTTTCTCGCAACTTCAAAGGCTACATCGGCAGACATCCCAGGTAATATTCCTGGTGGCCACTGAGAAACCAACACTTTTGCAATGAACTGTTCATTTTTCGGATAGAGACTTGTAATTGTTCCTATAATTTTTTTGTTTCTAAAAAACTCAAAACTTATTTCGGCCTTAAGACCTTCTTTAAGCTTCATCGCCCCCTGTTGTTCCAGGGAGACTTCTAGATAAAGATGATTGAGATCAATCAGGCTTAGTATTGTCGTTTGTGGGAAAAGATTTTGAGAGATCGGAACTGGTATGTCTGTGACTTTGCCAGCAAAGGGAGAATAATAAATAGAGCCTTGATCCGTTTTAAAAAGTTTTGTGCCTTTTGCAACATTCATGCCCTCAGTGACATAGAATTCTTTAACAGATGATAGGATTGCTGCTTTTGCTTCATAGTGATTTTCAGATTTGATGATTCCAAGTCCATAAACGGCTTCCACAACTTCACCCTGTAGAGGGTGAGTTGTTTTCTCACGACAAGATAAAATGAGAATGAAGACCCATAAAGTCCAAAAATTTTTCATAATAGATTCCAAATGAAATGAGAGTACTTACCAATCTATTGGAAAATAATCTTTAAGAAATTTACCACACCAGTGTTTGCCAGTGTTGATACCATCGAAAACGGGATCAATGACTCTTGCTGCCCCATCAACGATATCAAGTGGGGGTTGAAAGTCATGCAGTTGCTGTTTTTTTTCTGATAACTCTGCTGGATCTTCATCAGTGACCCATCCCGTATCCACAGCATTTATATAAATACCATCTTTGGCAAAATCAGTCGCCGCTGTGTGTGTCATCATGTTGAGAGCGGCTTTGGCCATATTTGTATGTGGATGACGATCTTCTTTATGAAAACGATGAAATTTTCCTTCCATCGCAGAAACATTCACAATATGTTTTTTCCCTGTGTAGTCTCGTCTCATTAAATGAATAAGTTCATTAATGAGGACAAAAGGGGCAACAGCATTAACCAGTTGAACCTCGAGCATTTCAACCGTATGGATTTCACCCATCCTATGGCGCCAGCTATTTGTTTTCCTTAAATCGACTTGCTGAAGGTCAGCATCGAGTTGACCTGTTGGGAAAACTTCTTGCGCTACAAGCGAGTTATCAAAGCTGTAAGGTATTTGAGATAGTTGAGCAGAGGCACGAAGTCCAATCCCTGGAGACTTATCACTCCAAGCTACAGGCATATTTCGATTATCACCAATAAGTAATGGTTGAAGTTTTTGAATACAAGTTTGGTGCTCTTTAAGCAGGTGGGCAGCTTCTTGAGTGATCTCATTCATGGACTTCATTTCATTCTCAATTAAATGAGTATAAAAGCCTGCAGGTCTTCTGACGGTTTGAGCTGCGTTGTTAATAAGAATATCAAGTCGCTTGTAAGTCGTTTCAATATAGCGACAAAAGATTTCAACACTTGGAGTATGCCTTAAATCAAGACCATAAATTCTTAAACGATCTTTCCAGAGATCATAATCTTTTTCTTTGCTGTAACGTAAAGCAGAGTCTACCGGAAAACGAGTCGTTGCGATGACAGTTGCACCAGCTCGTAACATCATGAGAGTGGTGTGATAGCCAATTTTTAATCTTGAGCCTGTAATGAGAGCGACTTGACCTGTTAAGTCAGCAGTCTGAAATCTCTTAGAATAATTTAAATCAGCACAGCTTGGGCACATCGTATCGTAGAAATGATGGACCTTCGTAAATTTTTGGCGACAAACATAGCAGTCATGAGGAGTCGCATACTCGCGTGATTCATCTTGAATTTGCGTAAATTGTATTTGAAGGGGCGCACTGAAGACTGGGATTTCTCTGGCCGATCTTATGCCAGTTAACTTTCTCGCTTCTCTGTTGGCGATTTTTTGATTTTGCTTTCTGAGCTTTTTTACATCTTTTTGGCGCTTTTTTGCCTCTTCACGATCTGGTCGTGAAATGGTTCCTGCAGATTTAAACATTTCTACTCGTTGCTCATGAGTCAGTAAGGTCAGTTGCTCACTTTTATCTGCAAAACCTTTAAGGACCTTTAGGCATGTTTCAATTTCTTCGGGGGTAAAATCAGTACTAATAAATTCAGGCGTCTCTTTCATGAAAGGTTTTTATCACCAGGTTGAGTTTTTGGTCAACTTACGCCAGAAACTGATTCACTTTTTGATGGATAAGACTTTCGACCTCATGGCGCTTAACGCCTAATTTTGACTCTAACCACTGGGCCAAGTCCTCGGGAAGAGGTGCAACGAATGTTTGGGGTGTATTTTGAGGATAATTTAAGCGCAATGCAGTAGCGTGAAGAGCATGGCGGGGTATTTCCATGAGCTCATGATCCTCGTCAGTGGGCACAAGATCTTTAAAGCGAATAAAAACTCTAGGATCTCCGTTATAAAGCTTATCGCCGAGGAGTGGGTAGCCATTTGAAGAAGCATGAACCCGGATCTGGTGTTGGCGACCCGATAAGGGAAACGCCATCGCCAGAACGTATCCATCTTTCTCCAAGAGTAATTCAAAATAGGTTTCAGATTCCTTACCAAGTTCAGAATTCTCTGGAAATACAGACATCATTCCACGAGGAATTTTACCCTCCTCACGATCCATGCGTTGTTTGGCCGTAAAGGGAAAAGTAAGGGCATTAGGTTTTTTATGCGCAATAAAAAAATAACATTTGCGGACTTTGTCTTCTTCAAATTGAAGAGAAACTCTTTGGGAGACTCTAGGGTTTTTGCCGAGGAGTAATAAACCAGATGTTTCTTTATCAATCCGATGAATCGAATGAATTGTTTTTTTATAGATGGTTTCAAAAAAAACCGTCGCACAATAAAATAAGTTTCGACCTGCAGGATGAGTAATCATAAAAGGAGGTTTGTTGATGACTAAAAGTTCATCATCCTCAAAGACGATCGTTGGCTTAGCATCCTTGGCCACCGATTTACCATGCCAAAATTCTTCCTCAATCACTCCATCATTATGAGTCGTGATCGTCACCTTTTCGCCATAATGAACTTTAACACTTGATTTGTGGGGTGGTTTTCTCCCATGAATTTCGACGTCACCCTTCTCGATTTTCTTTTTTAGATACTCTCGGGACAAAGTGGGCATGCATTTGTGAACAAATTGATCAAGCCTCCATCCATCCTGCTCTTGCTGAACAGGATGGGTGACGACATATTTTTCGGTGCTAAAGGATTTCTCTATTTCACTCATCTCTGAGTTTCATAGCGCATTTTAAGCAAAAACTGAAGACTCGAAATAGCTCCATTCTCAGAATAATGATATTTTTTCTGCAGAGTTTGAATAATTCCGGCAATGAGGTCTTTAGTGGATGACTCAAGACCTTGAGGTATTGACTCTTTCTTTTCAGCAAGAAAGAGGACTAAGTTTTTTGCGATCCTGTCGATAATCTTCTTTTGTTCCTTTCTAAATGATTCCTGAAGAAGATCAACTAGATCTTCAAAGACTACGGAGTAAAGAATCGGTTTCCCAGGATTATCTAGGGCAAAGGCGCCAAGTCTCGCAATTAAGTTGGATCTAAATTTGTCAGGAGCTTCATTCATATGAACATTTGATTCAAATTCCTTGATAAAATATGAATCTGGGGCTTCAAATTTTCCGGTGACTGCATTTTTAACTTTTTCACCTTTAATAATCGCATTAATACTTAAGATATATTTTGAAATATAGTCTTCATAAGAGCGCTCATCAATCAATCCCAAGGATTCTCTGACCTCTGTATCAAGAAGATCAAGGCAGTAGTTTTCAATCAGTTCAAGAAAACGATTAGGATGATGATAATCACCTTGATGGGTGATATTTAAAAAATCATATTCTGCTTTCTTATCATTGAGTATTTTAAGATATTCGATAACTTCTAAAAATGTAATGTTTCGATGTGAATAGGCGAGATCGTAAATAATTTGTTTTACTTCTCGTGGAGAAATCCCAAACTTTCCTTCATACATGGAGTCATTTTCATACTCGTTAAAAACCTCATCAAAACCACTTTTGAGTATCTGTCTTGACTCAGAATCTAGGATCTCAGGAGTTGTTTTTTCTGAGTAAAAAAGACATTTTTCAAGTGGCGACATCGCCTCGGCTATGGCCCCAAGTTTTGGGTCGCGATAATTTTTGACCACTGGAGCTCTCATTCTGGTCATAACAGACCAAAGGCAGAGTGCGCTCAGGCTGTGGGGTTCAAAATTTGCTTGTTCTTTTAATTTATTGATTTGCTCTTGATATATTTTCTCTTCATCTCTGTAGCCCATTAGGTAAGGAACTTTAAGGAAATTAAATCTACCCTTAAAAGAATTGTAATCAGGGTGTTGCTTGAAGGCAGAAAAGTGGATCTCATTAGATGAACCGATAAAAAAGATATCTAACTCAGTCAGAATTCCCTGAAGATTAATAGTCTTTGACTCCATCGTCATAAGTAAGTACTTAAATGTATCCAGTGGTCTTTTAAGTAAATCTGAAAATTCAAGTATCCCACGGTTGGCAAGGACAACTTCACCTGAGAGTGAAAATAAATTGAGAGATTGCAAGCTAGGAGGAAGGGATGCCAATCTTCTGTCCATGGTGATTTGTTGTAAATGTGCATCTACATGTAGTTGAGGTTCTATGGTTGTTGCACAAATAGAATAGCGACGATTAATAAAAAGTCGCTCAACTCGTATGTGTTTATAAACTTCTTTGAAGTCACCTTTGTAATTTTTTAATAAAGCATCAAAGATAAGGCGATTTCTTTGGGATAAATCACCATTGTAAAGATAGGATTTTTTTATTTCCTCAAACCTTTGCGAATCTTTTTTGAAAACTTCCTCAATTAATTTTTGTCTTGTTTTTTTGGGGATCAAAAGAAGTGGATGATCTTTCAACTCAGAAGTCATAATGGCACTTATATCTTTGTCCTCTAAAAACGCATATGAATTGAGCTGGCGGTCAGAGTACCCACCAGAGAGTCCTAAGGAGCCTTTAACAAACTGATCAATTGGAAAAATCCAGCTAAAGGAGAAAAGTGAGCCTTCGTCTGTTGCTGCATAGTCTTCGGTCGCGAGCATGATTTTTTTTATGAGACTTGATTTGGATGACCCATTCGGCCCTATCAGGAGGATGAACTTATTGTTAAAACCTTCCTCCATGAAATTTTGAAGAAATTGATAGATTCTTTTCTGAGTTCTTATTTGACCATGAACAGGCGGGGCATC
>CANEVK010000058.1 GCA_947442115.1 Bacteriovoracaceae bacterium
ACTAAAGCCATGGATCAGACGTCCTGAGATGATTATTCCAGAAACGGCCCACTCAGCAATTGATAAAGGTGCTTATTATTTTGATGTTAAAGTTCGTCACGCTCCCATCGGTCCTGATTTTAGAGTTGATCTAAAAGCGGTTAAAAAACTTATTAATAGAAATACTATTTTGATTGTTGGCTCTGCACCTCAATACCCACAAGGAGTGGTAGATCCCATATCACAATTAGGAGAAATCGCTTTATCGCATAAGATTCCTCTCCACGTAGATGCTTGTATTGGTGGTTTTGTTCTGCCTTTTATTGAACGATTAGGTTATCCCGTTCCGGTTTTTGATTTTAGAGTTCCCGGAGTGACTTCTATTTCTGCTGACATTCATAAGTATGGTTATGCTGCCAAAGGCGCTTCGGCGCTGGTCTATCGAGATATGTCGTATATGAAGCACCAATTCTTTGTTCATACAGAATGGAAAGGAGGGGGTATTTATGCTTCACCTTCTTTTCCAGGCACAAGACCAGGAGGTCCCATCGCGGCTGCATGGGCGACTTTGAAAAAACTTGGTGAAGAGGGCTACCTAGAACTAACAAAAAAAGTTTTAAAGGCGAGAGAATTATTTTTAGAAGAACTTTCTAAAATTCCAGAATTAAAATTACAGGCCTATCCTGATTCTACTTTAGTCAGCTTTGTGAGTGTCGATCCTCAGATTGGAATTTATGCAGTCGCAGATCAGCTTCAGGCCAAAGGCTGGAATGTGACTCGTCAACAAACTCCAGAATCTCTACATTTAACTTTATCTCCGGCGCATTTAGAATTCATAGAAGAGTTTATTCGAGATCTCAAAGAAGCTGTTGCTGTCGTTAAGGCCAATCCAAAACTCAATACCACTGGACAGGCCGCTATGTATGGCATGATGGCAAAAATTCCTTTCAAAGGAATGATTAAGACTTCAGTTCAGGGAATCATGGAGAAAATGTACGGAGCAAACAACCAGTCGATTGATTCAAAAACCGGTGAAGTAGAAAGCTGGGGTGATTTCATCGAAAAAATGGGCTCGAATGCTTTGGAAGTAAAAAGACATGTTGATGAAGCTTGGTCTAAAGTTAAAGATCAATTTTCAAAAAACTAGATTTTTAGATTTTTGTCCAAAACTTTACGCTTGCTAACTCTAGACCCACTCAGTAAGGTGTTTTAAACATTTGTTTGAAACGTTCGTTTATGGTGGTGATTGATGTTTAACGCCTTGAAATTATTAAGTGTCGCAACTTTCGTAGCTTTTCTTCCTTCAACATTATGGGCCCAATCTTTTATTTTAAGCGAGGAGTCGCTAAAAGCATTGGCCGCAAACAGTGCCCCTCAATTAGAGCAAATTCAAGCTGCCTTCTATGCCTCTGATCTTCAGAAGGCCCAGGTGAATGAGATTTTCTCCCCCGAATTATTTGGTAAGGCGAGTTATGCGGAATCAAATGAGAAACCCATCATCCAGTTTATTCCTATTTGGTCTCCGGTAAAACAGGCCCAATTAGGCGTGAGACAAAACTTTAAGCAAGGATTAAGTGCTGAAGTTGCTGTGAGCTCTGATCAGCGTAGTGCGAATTCTGTAACGGGCAAGTATACAGACATTACGACAACTTCTCTTAGTTTCATGATGCAGATGGATTTGTGGAAAGATTTATTTGGTCGCATCAGTAAGGCGAAGATTGAAACGGCCCAATTCGAGTCACAAAGAGCTGAAATTGAAAAAGATATCCAGACAAAAACTTTTTTAATTTCATTGAGACGAATTTTCTGGGGACTTGTTGCTAATAAAGAATCATTAAAGATCTCAGATGAACTTTTAAAAACCTCAAGGCAACAACTTGAGGAGTCCAAGAGAAGATTTAAAAACTCTGTTGCAGAAGCTGATGAAGTGGCAAGAAATGAGGCGCAAGTCTCCTCTCGAGAGGCCAATATTATTTATCTTAATTATCAAAAGGAGGCTTTACTCAAGCAGTTGAAGATGTTGTTACCAGAATTGACTGCCAAAGAAATTGCTTTATCTGAATATAATTTACCTCAAACCATTGACCTCGTGGCCGCCTGTACTGGCAAAATTGCTCAAGAGTCAAATATTCCCTATCAGAATACACAATATGATGAAGTCATGGAGCTCCTGAGAAAGATGAAGGGACTGACTGCTTCTATGAATGCTAAATATGATGATCCTGATTTTAAATTATATGGCGTTGTCCGCAGTACTGGTGTCGGATCGAATGCTTCAGGAGCGAGTGCATTTCGAGGAAGTTACGGCTCCTCAGTAGACGATGCTCAATCCAATAATCGCACCGGCTATGAAGTTGGGTTAAAAGTGACTGTTCCTCTGGGTGAAGCCAAAACGTCTACTCAGAAAACGAAAGAGCTTTACGATGAAAAAAGATTTCTTTCTTCTATTCATGCAACTGACGCTCAAGTCATTAATACCCATCAACAAGTCATCAAAAATATCATGCTTTTAAATGATGTGATTAGATCACAGAAGATGACGACTCTACAGTTAGAAAAAAGACTTACCTATATGAAGAGAAAATATGAACAGGCCCGTGTTTCTATCAATGATCTTATTATGGATCAAGATGCACTTCTGAGATCTGAGCTTACGACCATTGAAACTCAGCTTCAGGTCCTCAATGTCCTCTTTGATTACCTTGCGATCTACACCGAAACACCTTGCGAATTTAATAGGATTTAAATATGAAATTCTTTGTCGATTTCTTTTTGCGTAACTACAAACTTACAATCGTTCTTACTCTGTTTCTTATTGTTCTTGGGGCCCAGGGGCTTCGTAAAATGAATGCTGAAGCATGGCCTCAGGTCGATTTTGCGATGGCCACAATTGTGACTCAATATAAGGGAGCTTCCCATGAAGATATTGAAGCTCTGATTACAAAACCCATTGAAGATGAAATCAGAACAGTTTCTGGACTTAAGGATGTAAAGTCTATTTCTCAAACTGGCCTAAGCACTATTATTGTTCGTATTGATATGGATAATGTCGATGAGCGTGAGGTGATGGATGATCTCCAAAAAGCCGTTCAGCGAGTCTCTAAGTTACCTAGTGATTTAGAGCAGCGCCCAGTTTTTACGCAAATTAAGTCCGATGAATTTCCTGCTATTGAAATTTCTGTTATTGGGAGCGGTGATAAAAGATTAAGAGACCGAGTCGCGGATCTTTTAAAAAGTGAAATTGAAGATCTTGATGCCGTTAAAGATGTGCGGCTTCTCGGATATAGAGAAAGAGAATTCACGATTGAATTAGACCTCAGAAAAATGGATAACCTCCACATTGGTATCCCTGAAGTTTTAGGGAAGTTACAATCCCGCAATATTGCTATTCCCGGAGGTGATGTCGAGGCCGGTAATCATAAGGATTTAGTTCGCCTAGATGCTAAGTTTCGCTCGGACGAAGATCTGAATGAACTTGTGATCAGGTCTAGTTTTACTGGTCAATTAATTAAGCTCAAAGATTTTGCAGCTGTTGAAGATGGAGCTGAAGATCCAAGGACTTTGGCCAGCTATAAAGGTCAGGATTCAGTTAACTTAATTGTAAATAAAAAGGCCGGTGCAGATAATTTAAAATTGGCAAAGAAAGTTAATGGCATCCTAGAACAATTTAAAACCAACTGGAAAGGGCAGGTTGAGTTTGTGGTTTTTCATGATGAGGGAGAAAAAGTTGAGGAAAAGTTAACGACACTTGGCTCGAATGCTTGGTCAGGATTAGTATTATTAGTTATTTTCCTTATGATTTTCATGCCCGGTTGGATCGGAATCATGGCTTCTTTGTCTCTACCAATTGGCGTGATGACTGTTTTTGGTTTGATGCCAGCTTTTGGCCTGAACTTAGATTCCATCTCTATTCTTGCCTTCATTATCGCTATGGGAAATCTGGTTGATAACTCGATTGTTATCACAGATAACTTTGTGGATCTAAGAAGAAAGGGGATGGAGACTATTCCCGCAGTCAAGAAATCTGTGATGGAACTCTGGGCCCCTATTACAGCGACTGTTCTCACGACCATTGCTTCTTTTTTACCCATGCTTGTGACCAAAGGAATTATGGGTAAATTTATTGCTCCTATTCCTATCGTTGTGACACTGGCATTACTTGTTTCCCTCGTCGAATCATTTTTTCTACTGCCAATGAGGTTGGTTTTTGTTGGCCATAAAGTGAAGCCGGTTAAAGCTGGTGAGATTCATTGGTTTGATCGCTGGAAATTAAAATTTGAAAACGTCATGAAATGGGTTGTTCACCACCGTTACATGACTGTTGGAGCGTGTACAGGATTAATATTTGGTGCACTTCTAATGATGATATTTGCCAATAAGTTTATTCTTTTCCCTGCAGATCAAACTGAAATTTATTTTGGAAGAGTTGAAGCCCCTAAAGGGACACCAATTGAAACCACTCAACAACATGTTAAAGAGTTGACTCAAAAAATTCTCAAGCTTAAGCCAGAATGGGTCAAACATGTCACGGGGAAGGCAGGGTCTTCTCGTGGACGTCCAGACGATCCTAAAGGTGGGGAAGGTGATTCTCAAGGTCTTGTCGTTATCTACGCTTCGGACATGGCCAAGTATACAGTTCCTCACACTGAGTTTTTAAAAACTCTTCGTGAACTCGACACATCTGCTTATGGAACCGTTACTTTTGAGGAAATGATTAATGGCCCTCCAGTGGGATCACCCATCAATGCCACATTTCGTTCAAATGATCCTGTTCAATTAGATAAGGCCCTGCAGCTTTTGAAAGAAAAAATTGCCAAGCTTCCTGGTGTCATCGATGTCAAAATTGACGACTTTATTGATGCTGATGAGGTGATGGTTGACATGAATTATGTAGATGCCGATCGGCGCGGAGTCAAAATCGCGGATGTGGGGACAACGATCAGGACGGCACTCGGAGGACTCTTTGTTTCAGATGTGACTCTTAATAATAAAGAAGTGAATCTAAATGTGAAATTTATGGACACCTACCGTGAAGAAACAAAGGATTTAGGTGCCATTAAGGTTATGGATTCGCGAGGAAATCTGGTTCCACTCGGTAGTATTGCCAATTTTAAAAATAAAGATGGATCACCCCAGATTAAACGTTTTGATTTTAAGCGGGCCCGAACGCTTCTTGGTTCAGTGGATGAATCGAAGACAACAGCATTTGCTGTCAATAATGTCTTAAAGCTAGAGTGGCAAAAGATTCGTGCCGAGTATCCAGAAGTTTCTTTAGTTTTTGGTGGAGTCGAAGAAAGCACTCAGGAGAGCTTGCAATCACTTTTTGATGCTCTCGTCTTGGCGATGATTGGTATCTTTGCTCTTTTAGTTTTTATGTTTCACTCATTTTTAAGACCTTTTATTATCATGATGACAATTCCCCTCGGATTAGTTGGTTTTTCTGTTGCTTTCTTTTTGCATGGAAGACCAATTTCTTTTATGGCGCTTATTGGAACAATTGGTCTAACTGGAATTATTGTTAACTCAGGGATTGTCCTCATCGAATTCATTGAAATCGCGAGAAGAGAGGGCATGTCTCTCCACGAAGCTCTTGTGAAGGCCTCTAGCCAAAGACTTTTAGCAGTTGTGGCAACAGCATTTTCAACCATCTTAGGTCTTTTCCCGACGGCTTATGGTATTGGAGGTTCAGATCAGATGCTGATCCCTATTACACTCGCCATGGCATGGGGGCTAATGTCTGGAACTATTCTGACTCTCGTCTTTATTCCACCAGCGTATGCCATTATTGAAGATTGGATGAGCTTTTTAAAAAGACGTCCTTCCTTAAAAGGAATTATGTCGATATTGGAAAAAGCTGAAACTGATACTGAGGTATTACCGGCGGGCGAATAATGAATGATCATAGCTTAGAAACTAAATCAAAAATTATGGATGCTGCTCGGGTTCTTTTTGCCATTCAAGGATTTGAAGGAACTTCGGTCAGAGAAATTGCCTCCCAAGCGGAGGTGAATGTCGCTTCCGTGAACTATCATTTTACTAATAAAGAAAATCTTTTTGGGGAGATCCTGAGGAGTGGTTATTTAGAATGCTCACAGGCGATGAGAAATTACTTTGATACGGAATCTCCAGAGCTAGAAGATTTGCTCGTGTTTATGTTTAATTACTTCTCAGTAAAATCACATGATCTTTTGACCTATTTTAAAATGATGATGTCGAGCCAGCACTCTCACCACATGACGGCCGCTGGGACTGAAGATGAGATGCTTGGGCCTCCAGGAGGCAAGGTCATTGCAGACTGTATTCAGAAAGATTTAAAAAAAGTATTGGGCCCTGGAGAGCTCGCTTGGGCCGTTCGCACTCTTTTTTCACACGTCACCCATACTTCAATTTTGTATCAGTGTTGTTTTCAACAAAACAACATACCTTTCACGACTTTAACTGACCTTGAATCTGGTGTTCGTCGTTTAGGCCGGTTGGTTCTTAATGACCTGAGACTTGATTAGTTATCTACAAGGTGCCAATAGTCTTTGAGAACTAGTTTTACATCAAGTTTTTTTATCAGAAAAAAGACCCCACCTAATTTACGATGCAAGAAAAGTAGGTCTTTTGGAGGAGGAGAGTAGCGACACTTTTTTGTAAGTTCCCATGATTGATCGCGAGACAAATCATAAAAATTTTTGTCATTAAAATCGAAGGGAAGATTTGACCTGAATGGTGCGGCCAGTGTTTCCATCATAGAGACATACAATTTTTTAACTTCTTCTGGTTCCCGAGCATCGATAAAACCTATCGCTTCACTGGTTGTGATTAGTTCTTCGATATTATTTTCGAGGGCCGATTTTAAAACTCTGCGATAACCATCGATAAAGCTTTTGTCATATTCTTTGACGGCACCAAAGTCTAAAAGGGCCATGCGGTTATCACTGGCCATGAGGAAATTGCCTGGATTTGGATCAGTCTGAACTAGTCCGTGCTGAAAAAATTCTTTAAGATAAAGAGTCATAAAATCATGGGCCAGTTTCTGCCTTTCGCCGAGGAATGATTTTTCAATCCAATCAGTTAATTTCACCCCATTAATTTTTTCCATAATAATAATTTTACTGGTGGAATATTCTTTATAAAGGCGAGGGATAATAAATTCAGTTTCACGAAAAGCTGCTTCATACCTCTCCAACATGAGAGCTTCATGGTGATAATCAGTTTCCCTCTCAAGAACCTCTTTGACCTCGTGAAAAAAGGGGGCAAGATCCATTTCCTTCCCTTGAAAAAAGGCTAAGTTTTTTAAAAGAAGTTCAAGCATCTTAAGATCTGAGGGAATGGATTCTGCGACTCCTGGGTACTGAATTTTTATAACGATGTCTTCACCATTTAAGGTCGCTGAGTGAACCTGGCCGATACTAGCAGCTGCGATTGGCTCAGGTGATATATTTTTAAGGTCATTCAGCTTATCTTGGAGTTCTGATTTTAAAATCTCATGAATTTGGGAGTAAGGTAGGAAAGTGGACTGTTGATGAAGACTTTCCAAGATTTTTACCACTTCCGGCGGAAAGTACTCACCGAGGTCCATGCTAATCAGCTGGCCTAGCTTCATGCTAGCACCTTTAAGTTCAGACATCGTTTTGACTAGAGTATGGGCCATCTCTAATTTAGAGGCCAAACGATCCTTTTCAGACTCCCAAGTTTTGAGTTTGGTTCCAATCTCATTAAGAGCGACTTTTGAGGCCATCCCAAAGAGTTTTGATCCCCGAGACCATAGGCTTGTAGGTATTTTAGTCACAATTTCTCCTAGGTCTTTAATTATAAAGGACTTAACGGCTTAAAACATTAAACAATCACTCTTTCTTTTTTACCCGGTTGGTTTAGATGTTTCTGAAGCGATGCTATATTCAGAAAATCAGAGACTTATTATGATTAAATACCTGTTTCTCTTTATTTTACTCATCCCTTCGATCAGTTTTGGTCAGGGAACTCCTATGGGTCTTGAGAATTCAAGGGAAGGTCTTTCGTATTACTCAAAGAAATTCAAGAAGCGATCTTTTCTCAAATTTAAAGAGCATCTTTCGGCCACGGAAGCGTCTAAAATTTTTAAAGGTCTTTTTAAGACAGAGTCAAACCAGGTTTGTGCCTACACTTTAAATGATGAGATCATGGGGGCTTTAAAGAAGCGCTCTTCTGCAAAGCATTTAAATAACTTTGTTTATCTGCTGAGAGAAAATAATGACATTGATGATGTCGTCGTTGGATTGCTTTTAAAAACGAGAAAAGTTCAAGAGACAGAACCAGTAGAAAAAGATGAAGATGGGATTGCTTGGTTGGCAAATAACGAAGAAACAGAGAAGTTATTAAAGGCTGTTGCAAGCTTTGAATCAAGATTTTTAAAAAACACCTGTTTTGATGAGGCTTATCAGCGTTACGTAAGTGAATTAAACAGAATTAAAAAAAGTTTAGACCCACTTATTATTGAAGCCCTTCATCTTGAAGCCCTAAAATCAGGTCGCATTACTTATCCAACTTACAGATTACTAGAGCAAGGCCGACTTAATTCGGTTGAAAAAGCTCCCCTTAGTTTGCAGTCTTACTGGGATAAACTCAGAAGCTTGCGAGTTCAATATCCCCTAGAAAGAAAACTCGAAAGAAGTGATTTTGTTTCTCAGAAAATACCCAAATTAAAAATGAGTCGCCGGCAAAAACTCTATGAATCATATTCAGATCTGCAAATTATTCTTATGGCGAATGTGATTAAGAAATTACGGGCGAGACTTGAGTATGATGCGGTTCAAATTAGTGGTTATCGAGATGGAGAAATTCAAGAGACGATTCTCCTTGAGCCAATGGAGAGATTCCGTTTTGCCATAAAAGCCTTAAGAAAAGAGATGAGTCTTTTATCTCTTAACACTTTTTTTAATGGAAGAAGCCCTGACTATATTGATCTTATGGTTGCATCCTACGAAGTTGGCATCATTCCGGCCAGTGAGCTTGAAGCCGTGGCTTCCCTGGAGGAGATTTGGAATCCTAAAAAAACATTTTGGGATAAGGCCGGCATTTGGATTAGAACATTTTCTAGTGTGGCCACCATTGTAATACCACCACCATATGGATTTATTCCTGCCCTCGTGTTGGTGGTTATTGAAGGCACTGTGGTTAAAAAGAAAAATCAAAATACTGATGATCCAACGAGTATGTTTTAATGAAAAAATTATTTTTTACTCTTATTATTTTTCTTCCTTCGCTTGCCACCTTTGGTAAGACACCTTTATTTAAAGTCATTGCTCGCTCCGACTCTCATCGTGCGGTAGAGGAAAATGTCCAACTTAAGGACCTCATTTCATCAAACAGTTTTGATGGCAAATATTTTAAAGTGGTGAGGGGAAAAGATGAGGACGCTGTTCGATTTGATGCGAGTGATGATCTCGTTTTCAAGGCTGCGAACGTTTATTACCATTTAACTAAGGCCCGTGACTATTTTACAAATCAGTTAAAATCGGATTATGTGACCAATCTGCCAAAAATGATTATCCGAATTGAGCATAAAAATCAGTTCTCTGAATTAGGTCATTTTGCCCATGATAATCTTGATCCTCAATTTAATAATGCTCTGACGGTTCCGGCCGGTAAGGGGCTTGCCTCAAGAAATATTAAACCATGGGGGATTGAGATTTGGTTTAGGCCTCAAAAGAAAATTCATATTTCAGAGTTAAATGCGAATAATCTTCAATCACAAGAGTTTAAAGTTTTAATGCGTGGTTTTCGAAATCAAATACATATGCAATCTCTGCAAAGATTCCTCGCTCAATCAGTAAATATACTGGTTAATGGCTCTCAAGGTGGTAGGGGCTTTAGCCTTGATCAAGTCATTAGGACGGCAGGGTCTTCACTCATTATGGAGTTCGGGTACCAATTTTATGATCCTATTGCGAAAGCGACCTCTCGAAAAAACTATTGGTTAGATACGGCCATGGTGCCAGAAATTATTTACCATGAATTTGCTCATGCAGCCCTTTCGGATCACCTTGTATTGTCTCGTTCGACAGCGATCATTGAAGGTATGGCAGATTTTTTTGCGGGACAAATTGCTGGTTCTCCGAAACTGGCAAAAAGAATTAAAAAATATAATACTTTTAATGGAAAGAATGCAAAACGCAAGCAAGACTACATACTTCAATTTGAAATGTCTGAATACGCGAATACAGATTTCGTCTTTGGTTTGCTTTGGGAAATGAAGTCCATCTTGGGTGAGAAGAAGGGTGAAAGCTTCATGTTTGAACTCCGCAAACGTCTAACCACCGATGGGACCATCAGAAAAGATCTTGTCGACGGTCTTATTACAACCTGTGAAGAGTCCTGCGAAACGCCTTTTCAGGACAAATTGTCGATTTTAAAGGCCCTAAACTACAGAGGGCTCTAATATCTGGTGCCTTCTTGGCACCAGATAACGGTAAGAATCATTAAAAAGTTTACAATCATTTTTTTTTGTTTTCTCATCTGTATTTTTTAAGTTAGAACCAAATAAGTGATCAATTCTTGACTTAATTCCGGAGGTCCCCGTGTTTAAGAGTTTCATCTCATTTCTTCTTATTTTTTCAGTTTTTACTGTTCATGCCCAAGCATCAACTGTTGAAGGTCTTAAAAAAGCTTTCGATGAACTTCATTTTTCTTTAGAGCACGACTGGGATCAACAAGATCGGTCTTTTTATGAAGCTCAAATGAAAAAATTCAATCAAGAGCTAAGAAGTCTTCAGGCCCAAGGTTTAACGTCTGATCAACTTTTAGATTTTGCAAAATCTCAAACAAAAAATCCTCAAATGGCCAAGGATCTTGAGACTGCTTTCACCATGATTAAAATTAACAAAATGTCTTCTTCTGAAGCCAATCGATATGTACTAGATGTGATGAAGAAGTCTTACAGCCGTGGAGCTAGCTGGACTGGTGAAGTCTTTATCTATGCTGCGATTGGTATTTTGATTGTCGCTCTTGCTATTGGTATAGCATCGGGTGCTTCTGGGTCTTCTTCTTCTTCAGGCGGTGGATATTCTTCTTCTTGTTACTACGATGACATCTATCTTTGTGATACTTACTGTTACGATGATTACTGGTACGGTTATACGTGCTACGATGATTGTTACTGGTCTACTCAATACATGTGTTACTAAACGAAAAGGGAGCCTCGGCTCCCTTTTTTTATGTCTTTTTTCTCAAATCACTTGAAGAGAGATTTTCAAATTCATGCCGTCCCAAAAATTCAACCTCTAGATGGGGGGCAATTGTTTTAAGTGGAACTGCCACCTCATCTCGTTCATGATCATCCTCAAGCCGAGATACGACATAAATTTTGTTCAAATTCTTCAAAAGATCAAGACTGCG
>CANEVK010000059.1 GCA_947442115.1 Bacteriovoracaceae bacterium
AATTAAAAGACTATGAGCAGTTTGTGAAAGCGATGAAAGGAATGTGGTTTAATCCTGAAAGTAATGCTGAGTTAAAAGAGAGGATTATTAAGAAGTTTATCGCGCGTATTGAACTTGATGTGGATAAGATTTTTATCGATTACTGGATGGGTAAGGGATTTTATCAAAGAGAAAGTAGAAGTTTGGATTTGCCCCCTGTGGGGCAAGTTCTTGAAAGGGCAGAAGATTTAAAAATTTTTGGTTCGAGTACTTTACAAAGTGGTGGCTCCCCCGAGACTCGAACTCGGACACACTTGCGTGCGGCGGATTTTGAATCCGCTACGTCTACCATTCCGTCAGGAAGCCAGTAAGATTGATAACGATTTTATTGATAGAAGCCGTCGGTGTCAATTAAGCGCAAAGCGTAAAGAAGATATTTTTTTATCTTTTATCTTAACTTTATGAGTTCTAGGGCCTCATCAATTGAGAACCTTAGAAATTTAGCTCCAAGATGTTTTTTGAGTTCATGGTTAGATATCAAACAAGAAAATTTTAAATAGTCTAAAAGGTACTCAGGAACATCAATGTTAAGTCGCTTTAAAGCGCTATTGAGTCCTCCAGCTAAAACGATCGGGAATGGAATACCTTTGGTGCCAACCACTTTAAGAGCTTGCCTTAAAGAAATAAAATCACTACCGGCGACATTATAAGTTCCCGTAGGTACATCTTGTAGAGCTCGATAAAGAATATGGGCCATATCAAATTCATGAATAAACTGGAAGAAAGGATTGTAATCAGCTGGGCTTAAAGCAATTGGCCCTGCCAGAAATCTTGTCATGGCATTGTGGATTTGTGTTCCAATAATGTTACAGGGTCTTAGAACGACAGTGGAAACATTGTTTTGATTTTTCCACATCCAGTTGGTGCAGATTTGATCCATTTCTACCACATCCCTTAGTTCGGGATGGCGAATACTTGCTCGAAGAGGCGCATCCTCTTTGAGAAAAATGGAATTATCAGGAAGGGCCCCATACACATGAAAAGTTGAAAGGATGATCACTTTCTTCACATGAGATCTTTCACATAATTCTAAAATTCTATTTGTCCCCATGACAGAGAGTTCAATTCTTTTGGCCAAGATATTATGAGTGTTAGAAGAATGAGAAATTCTACCGAGGTGATAAACAACTTCAAATTCATGTGTTCTAAATAGATTTTCAAAGTTTCCTCGGGAGTATTTCAACTCAAGTGAGGTCAGACCTTTTAGAGGAGGTACTTTAGAGATGTCTCGAGAGTCAATTCCTAAGATTTCCCAATCGGGATGTTCATTCAGGATAAGTCTGGCCGTCATTTGGGCCAAACCTCCAGCAATACCAATCATCAGAATTTTTTTCTTTTCACTCATGGTAGCTATCGACTCCTGAACTCTTTAATTAAAAATTTAGAGACAGGTCTACGTATATTATCAAAGAATGGTCTGCGGTTTGCGAGACCATGAACAATCATTTTCTTTATTGTATTCTCTATATGGAAAACATTTTCCTTAATCTCTTTATCTGATGATTCTGCATTTAAATGCTGGGGAATTGAGATCTCTTTACCAATATAAATATCGATCGGAGAAGGAAGGGGAATGAGATTCGCAGATACAGGTAGTGAAGGAAGTTTTAACATCGATGCAATTTTTTTAGCATGAAAAACCAAGGGAAACATTTCTTCTGCCCCAATAATACAAATAGGTAAAATGGGAGTTTTCTTTTGAAGAGCGATTCGATAAAACCCTTGTGAAAAGCTTCTCAGTTTATAATAGTCCGGTGTATTTTTTGAAATACCCCTCACGCCTTCTGGGAAAACTAAGATTGATTCCCCGTGATCAATGAGGTATTCGCAGTTCGCTCTGTCGCCAAGGATAGAGCCGGTTTGGGCGGTAATATCACCAAGAAATGGTAACTGGGCAAGAAACCTTTCTACCATCGCCCTCAGTATCCGAGGGGGAGCAATGTCTAGAGCAAATGCGATCGTTACGAGCATCCCATCGAGAGGAATTTGTCCGGTATGATTTCCAACCACGAGGTAAGGGTGATCTTGAACATTTTCCTTACCAAAAACTCTCACTTTAAAATAAGAGCGATAAAGAGGCATGAGTTTTCGAAGTGCACTCTCGCAAAGATCGAGGTTAAATCCCCATGGATCTTTATAGTTTTGATAGCGAAGACGCAAATGATTAAAAACATCAGAGATTTTCTGATCATCTTCTGGAGATAAAAACCAATGAGTTTGTTCTGATGACATGGACTTAGTTTAACCCCTCCTGGGGATTTGCTCTAGGAAGGAAAATTCTTCAGGATTAAACTAAAATGATCAGGTTATGGGAGCTCTCATCACAAAATTAATAATGGAAAGCTCTACACCGTTCACACCATCTCCTTTTTCAGCAGAGGTGAAGTGAATCTGTTTGACCCATTTAAATTTTTGATAAATTTGAGGCATTTTGTTTTTTAGCTGGCTTCTTTCACTTTGAGTCTTGAGCTTATCCATTTTGTTAAAAAGCAGGTAAGTTTCTAATTCAAAACTCTTAATATATTTATGAAAGACAAGGTCAGGTTCTTGTAAAGGATGGCGAGCATCTTGGATATTGAGAAGGAGTATTTTTTGACTGCAAAGTTGAAAAAATGTATCCAAAAGATTTTGCCAGTTTTGGGCCATTTCCTTAGAGACTTCGGCATGTCCATAACCTGGGACATCAAAGAGATAGAAGTGGTGTTCTGTCTTATTAACACGATCTTCAATAGTAAATTTAAAGATATTGACTTGTCTTGTTCGTCCCGGAGTTTTAGAGACTCGGGCCGTATTTTTTCCAAAAAGGGAATTAATAAGGGAGGATTTTCCGACATTAGAGCGACCTATAAAGGCGACACCATTAATAAAGGGATGTTCATTTAACCAATTGGTTAATTGTTCAATATTATCAATCCCCATTAGGAATTCTGATTTTCCTTTTTGAATATTCATACCGGCTACCCTTTCATAATCTTTTCAATCTTCTTCATTATAGCAGATATAGGAATCGTGCGTCTTTTAAAATGAAGGAGAATTCATGTATCAGCGTAAACTGATTAATCAACAACTTTTGCAATTAGGTGTAAGAATTGGTGACTCTTGCAATATTCAGCCCTTTTATGGCCATAAGAAAGCCTTCACACTCAAGACTAAAAAACTTGATCTCGTTTCATCGGACTATCGGCCCAAAGATCTCGCATTGAGCTTTTTTGAGCTACCAAGAACAGATATAGGCACTTTCCATTACCGGTTAGAGTTAGATAGTCCCCAAGAAGAGGCTGGCCGATTCATCTTGAAAACGATTAAGGGCGAGCCTTTCCGGATTAATGGTCTTGCGGCCAGGGAAGCGTATATTGAAAGAATGGATAGATTGTTTATTGATGATCACAAAATCCAATTTTCTCCCTTTGATTTAGGTGAGTCCATTAAAAGGTATCAAGAACATCCTATTCTCATTGAACACAATTTAATTTGCTCAAATCTTAAAATTCTTCTGACTGGTGAGACTGGTACTGGAAAGAGTTTTTTGGCGAGAAAAATTCATGAGAAAAGTTTGATGCTAGGATCATTTGTTTCCCTCAATCTCGCTGCCTTTAATTCTAATCTCATTGAATCAGAACTATTTGGCCATAAAAAGGGCTCTTTTACCGGGGCCATAAACGATAAAGTCGGTGCTTTTCAACAAGCACAAAATGGAACACTTTTTCTAGATGAAATAGATTCTCTTCCCTGTGAACTACAAACAAAACTTCTGACATTCCTCGATGATAATATGTTTCGACGAGTGGGAGACACTCAGGAAATAAAAATTAATACGAGGCTCATTTTTGCTTCTGGGTCATCCTTAGAGAAGCTTGTTGACCAAGGAAAGTTTAGAAAGGATCTCTATTTCAGATTAAAGTCCGGAGCTTCATATCATCTTGAAAGTTTAAGAGATGCTCCAGGGAGGGTAGGAGAGCTGTGTGAAAAATTCAGCATCACACATCATATTAGTTTGACCCCTCGACTCATCGAGTTTTATCAAACTCTGGCCTGGCCAGGAAATATCCGACAGCTTTTAGGACATCTTGAAAAGAAAAAAGTTTTATCAAAAAGTACAAAGTTAGATTTTGATGAATTTGATGAGGAGTTACTGCTTCAAAGTTCAAATCTTTTAAGCCTCAATTTGGATCAAGAGATTTATCCGATTCAGACCATAAAAAAAAATTACACCAAGAAAGTCTATGGTGCTTGTGAGGGTAATCTGACCATGACAGCCAAGAAATTGGGAATGAGTGAGAAGACAATTAAGGCATTGTTGAGGGAGGTCTAGTTTGCTAGAACATAGACTATTTTTATATCTAAAACTTCACCTTCAATTTCACGAGATTTCATAAATTCATTCATTTCAGAGAGAAGTTTTTGACGAAGAATTTCCTTACCTTCCTCTTCTAGGGGGAAGGTTGCAACCATCGGCTCAAGATTGAGAACGAGATGGTCCCTAAATTGGAGTTCCAGCTTATCGACCTGCATTCGACTCATTCGGTTTGATAAAGTGGCGGTGAAGTCGATATCAATACTTTTAACTTCATTTAAATTTGCATAATAGACTGGTAGTCGAACATTCGTGATTGTGACATGACGATTTTGTTTTTTGTAATATTCAGGGCGATCATAACTGACTTCTAATTCTACACTCGCTGGAGCTCTGGCCCCACCGTGGCGAGATTCTAAAAGCCTATGGCCTGAAAAGATAACATTAATAGCTCCCAGAATTGATGACACTGAAAAAGTGAGTAAGAGAACTGATTGGGCCGTGGTTAAACCACTCAGCCACTCACTTATTATCAGAAAAGGGGCAAGGAACATTTTTTTGAATGCTGAAACCTTACTTTGTCCCTTGGCCGTTTTGTATTTTTCGAGAGCAAGTTGATGGGTTTTTCCTATTTTCCCTTTTATATCAAAAGCAATCGCCTTCTTTTTAAGAAAGGCCAGTATCAGTGGGATCTTTTGTTTAATAAGGGAGGGGATGTTTTTTAAGAAAAGAGCGATCTTTGCAAAAAGAAACTGTAAGCTCGCTACGATCTGTTTTAATTTTAAGGGGGTAATTTTTGAAATGAATTGAGCTATCCGCTCCCCTAGGAGGAGCAATATTCTATTAATGAAGTTTTCAATCTTTTCTAATAATCCCATCACAATGTCCTATCGGTAGACTTAAAATATTTAATTAGTTTGGAATCGGTTTACTCGGGTATTGGGGTACATTTTGCCCCGGTCTCTTTAGAGGTTCATGAAGAATGAACGTTTTCCCGATAATTTTTAGAGTTCAAGGATGAATGATGAAAAAACATAAACAATTTATACCCTTTTTAGTCCTCTTTCTTAGTCAGAGCTGTACCCAAATGCTGACTCATAGAGATTATCTGGCAGAGATGGAGTCAGATGACTCCAGCTTCTATCGGCCTCAAGAAGATTTCCCTGTGGTGGTTGGGGATACAGGAAAAATGTGGGAATCAAAATCTGAGAGGAAGAGGCGTACCCCAGCTTCTGAGCAAGATCTTTACGAAAGAAAGGGGCAGGCGCACTTGCAGCAAGAGTTGAAGCAACTTGAAGCCCAACAGGTCGAGGAACAATTTGAGTTATATGAAAAATATCGCCATCAACTGGGATCAATCTCCGAGAAGATTTATTTTCTAAAGTTATCAACTTACGAAAGAAAAGAGTATCTTCTCTCAAGGGGTCTCATTAAGACTGAACCAAGGTCTTATTTTTCATCCGAGCAACAGCTCTCCCAGAGAAATAACTCTGTCAGTCTTGGTATGAGTAAGAGTGAAGTCATGAGTTCAATTGGTCAGCCTCAGCGAGTGGAAGTGGCAGGAAATCCTAACTTTGAGAATGAGCGATGGGTGTATAACCGCAATGGTGCATCGAAGTATATTTATTTTGAGTCTGGCCGAGTCGAAGGCTGGGAGTAATACCAACAACTTAGCTCTAACATTCAGAGGAAAAAGGTGCATTTTCCTCTGAAAAGATGTAATTTATCCCTTACTAAATAATCATCCTAAAAGCTTGCTATCGCAGTGAGGGTCACATGGAATTTACGTTGGAATTCGAGAAGCCTGTTTCAGAATTAGAGAATCAGATACGAGTTCTCAAAGAAACTTCTAAAACGCCTAATATTGATATTTCACATGAAATTGAGGCACTCCAGTTAAAAGTGAACAGGATGCTTGAAGATATCTATACCAAGTTAACTCCTTGGGAGAGAACTCAGCTTTCTAGGCATCCAAGTCGTCCACACGCGATTGATTACATCGAAAAAATTGTGACTGATTTTCATGAAGTTCATGGAGACCGTCGCTACTCAGATGATCCCTCTATGATTACGGGTTTTGGATTTATTGATGGCAAAAAAGTTGCCGTC
The DNA here is from genome assembly GCA_947442115.1 of Bacteriovoracaceae bacterium. Classification (GTDB taxonomy): domain Bacteria; phylum Bdellovibrionota; class Bacteriovoracia; order Bacteriovoracales; family Bacteriovoracaceae; genus Peredibacter. The sequence continues at coordinate 6,443 of CANEVK010000059.1, forward strand.
ATCGGTATAGAGAAGGGAAGAAAGACACAGGAAAAAATCAAAAGAAATTTTGGTATGGCCAATCCTGAGGGGTATAGAAAGGCCCTCAGAATTATGAATCTTGCTTCTCAGTTTCAAATTCCGGTGGTGACTTTTGTTGATACTCCAGGAGCTTACCCAGGGATTGGGGCCGAAGAGCGCGGGCAGGCCTTAGCGATTGCTCAGAACTTAGAAGAAATGTTTAATGTGAAGTCTCCCATTATTTCTGTGATTATTGGAGAAGGTGGTTCAGGCGGAGCTCTGGGGATCGCGATTGCAGATAAAGTCTTCATGATGGAATATTCCGTTTACTCAGTGATTTCACCAGAGTCTTGTGCCTCTATTTTATGGTCTGATCCAAAGATGGCCGAGACAGCTGCTAATTCACTTCAGCTTTCTCCCAATAAGGCGTTCGAGCTTAAAGTTATTGATGGAATTATTAAAGAGCCGGCCGGTGGGGCTCACCGTCACCCGGATCAGGCGATTCAAAAAGTAAAAGATTCAATTGTTCAAAGCTTGAATCAATTATCGACTCAAGATCTTGATCTCCTCATGCAACGAAGATTTGAAAAATTTCGCCAAATGGGCAATAGCACTTTGACTCTAGATTCATCTGATCTAGTAAAGGAATAATGATGACTGTTTATTCCATGACAGGATTTGGAAAGGGTGAGGCGAGTGGGGCAAGCTACACGCTAACGACTGAAATCAAAACCGTGAATAACCGTTTTAAAGATTTTAAGTTTCGAATGAGTTCTTTATTCAATCCCATTGAAATTGAACTTCGCTCAAAACTAGAAAATGAATTTAAACGCGGAAGTTTTGATATTAGTGTGAGTTATAAAAAAGTCGAGAAAACGGTGGCTGAATTTTATGTTGACCCTCAGAAGGTTGAAGCTTATCTGCAACTCATGAAGCCCGTTTTTGAAAAAAATAATCTGGAATTTAAAATTTCTCCGGTTGAGTTTCTACGAAATGATTTTTATCGTGATGAGGACTCCACGCGGGAAAAACAAATGGAAGTATTGGCCAAGGAATCTTTTGACTTGGCGATAAAGGCGCTTAAAGCTTCTCGAAGTGCTGAAGGAGCAAAGCTCGTTCAAAAATTGATGGAACATTTAGGTGTTTATGAAAAGTGCTTGAGCGAAGTTGAAAAATTAAAAAATCTTTATCCTGAAATGATCAAGGACAAGCTCACGCAAAAGCTGAATGAAAAACTCAAAGATATTAAAATTGATGAGTCTCGATTTTTGCAAGAAGTGGTGTACTACCTTGAAAAACTAGAGATAGATGAGGAAATTACTCGGGCAAGGATTCATCTGGGGAAATTAAAAAATGTTCTCCAATCAACGGGAGAGATTGGTCGCCAAATCGACTTCCTCCTCCAGGAGCTCGGACGAGAAACCAATACCATGGGATCAAAATCTGCCCATCCAGAAATTTCATCAAATGTGGTCGAGATGAAAGTACAATTAGAAAAGATCCGTGAACAGGCCTTAAATTTGGAATAAGATGTCGGGAAAAATTATTGTTATCTGTGCTCCATCAGGTACGGGTAAATCTACACTCATCAATCGCTTAAAAACTGATTACCCTCAGTTAGAATGGTCTGTGTCTTGTACCACACGCCCCATCCGTATCAATGAAGTCAATGGTAAGGACTATCATTTTATTTCCACTGCTGAATTTGAAAAAGAAATAGGCCTAGATGGTTTTGTTGAATGGGCAAAAGTGCATTCAAATTATTATGGAACCTCAAAGAGTTTTGTTTCCCAAGGTTTAAATCAAGGCCGCAAGATGCTTTTTGATTTAGATGTTCAGGGTGCTGACTCGATGAAAAAAATATTTGGTTCAAGTGCCCAAGTTATTTTTATTGAACCACCTTCTCTTGAGGAACTTGAGAAGAGACTGCGCCTGCGAGGAACAGATTCTGATCACGTGATTAATGAGAGAGTTGCCAACGCCCGTAAAGAGCTTGCTCGAAAAAATGATTATGATTTTTTAATTCTCAATGATGATGTTGAGAGTGCTTATATGGCCTTAAAAACTGCCGTAAAAAATATTTTGGATAAATAGATGTTTGCAGAACGGATTGATTTTTCTCATGAAGCGAATTTGACCATTGATGAACTCATCAAGCGGGCCGAGGTTCATTTACCTGAGACAGATCTTTCTCTTTTAAGAAAGTGCTATGAATTCTCCGAGAAGATGCACATCAATCAAAAGCGCTCTTCTGGTGAGCTTTATATTATCCATCCCCTGAATGTTGCCGCTACTTTAATTAAGCTAAGAATGGATTTAGATTCCATTATGGCCGGACTGCTTCATGATACTGTTGAGGATTGTGATGTTTCGCCGGAAGAAATCAGTAAGCTCTTCGGTCAAAGCGTGGCCCAGATTGTTGTGGGATGTACGAAGATTTCAAAAATTAAATTTAAAACTAAAGAAGAGTCCCAGGCCGAAAACTTTCGTAAGATGGTAGTGGCCATGGCCCAGGATTTGCGAGTGATCATCGTGAAGCTCGCCGATCGTATGCACAACATGCGTACCCTTCAATATGTTTCCAAAGAAAAACAAATGTCTAAGGCCCAAGAGACCTTGGATATCTATGTCCCCTTGGCGAGTCGTCTCGGGATTAACTCCGTGAAGGCAGATCTCGAAGATCTTTGCCTGCGCTATATTCATCCAGACATTTATTATCGACTGGCCGAAAAAATCGCCATGAAAAAAAGAGAGCGAGAGTCTTATATTGAAGAAACTCTAAGCCTCATCGAAGAAAAAATGCTCGAATACTCTGTTCAAGGTGAAGTGACAGGACGACCGAAGCATTTTTATTCAATCTATAAAAAAATGCAGCAGCGGGGAGTTGATTTTGAGCATATTCAAGATTTGCTCGCTTTCCGCATCCTCATTAATAACATTACTGAGTGCTATAAAGTTTTAGGAATTATTCACTCGGCTTTCACGCCAGTGCCAGGGCGTTTTAAAGACTATATTGCTATTCCTAAGGTCAATAATTATCAATCTCTGCACACCACTGTTATAGGTCCTAAGGCCGAAAGAATTGAGATTCAAATTAGAACCTTTGAGATGCATGAAGTGGCCGAGAGAGGGGTTGCGGCCCACTGGAAATATAAAGAGCGCAATAAGGGTGATGGGGTCAATAAACTCAAATGGGTAGAAGAGCTCATGGAGTTTAATCAGAGTGCTCAAAATTCTTCTGAGTTCATGGATGCTGTTAAAAATGATCTTGATGTCGGAGGAGTCTTTATTTTCACTCCGACTGGAGATGTGAAAGAACTTCGATATGGTGCTACTCCTTTAGACTTTGCTTACGCTGTTCATACCGAGGTTGGTAATAAAACAGTAGGTGCTAAGGTGAATGGTAAGATGGTGCCGCTGAAGCACCGACTTAAGTCTGGTGATACGGTTGAGATTCTGACTTCAAAAACTCAAACACCATCCAAAGATTGGCTGAAGATCTGTAAAACCTCTCGGGCGATTTCAAAAATTAAGCAATACCTCATGAAGGTTGAGAGAGATGAGCAACGGGCCCGGGGTGAAGACTTACTTGAGAAGGCCCTGAAGAAATTTGAAACTTCTGTGAAGTCCCTTGAAAAGAAAAATGAATTAAAGCTTGTCCTTGAAAAGTATCATTATAAGACTTTAGAAGAACTTTTTGTGAATATTGGTTCCAACCATCTTCCGATTAAAGACATTTTGGTGGCCATCCCTTGCATTGCTTTTACGGAAAATGATGAGCTTGATCTCAAAGAAGAAGAAAAGGATCTGGAGAGTTTTTACAAAAAAGTCTCTAAGACGGCCCGTAAGAGTACTAGTAAAGACAATGCCGTCATTGTCGATGGCCTCGACGATATTATGGTGAAAATGGGTCGATGCTGTAACCCCATCCCTGGAGATCCCATTACCGGAATCATTACCCGTGGTAGGGGCATTACGGTCCATACAGTTGGTTGTGTTCGGATTGCAGATCTAGATCAAAATCGAAATCTTCATGTGGAATGGAATAAGCACTATAACTTTGCTCACCCCGTGAATATTAAGGTTACTACTCACGATAAGCCGGGAATTCTTTCTAAAATTTCAAAATCTATTAATAACGTGGGGATTAATATCCGTTCGGCGATTGCCCGCTCGATGCCTGATCAAAAAGGTAGCTTTATTTTTGAGATTGAAGTGAAGGATTACTCTGAGCTTCTGAAAACCATTTCCTCGATTGAGCAGATGGAAGAAGTGATCTCAGTCAGCCGCGCCTAATAAACTTCCTGCAGCATTGCTTTGACTTAAACTCTAAGGCATTTATAATTTAAGCATGATTAAATTATTCGCCATTCTTTTAACTCTTTCATCCTTTTCAACTTTTGCCCAAGAAGATACGGTTTCGATTACTGAGGAGACTCTGACTCCTGCTGTTGAGACACCGGTAGAGGTCCCTGCGGAAAGCCCTGTTGTTGAAACTCCTGTGGCAGAATCAATTGAAGAAAATAAAGTGACAGAAGAAGTAGTCGAGCAAGTTGTCGCTCCTGCACCTGTCGCAACACCTGTGGCGACATCGACCCCTGTGTTAAGAACAGAAACAAAGATGGATAAAGATCCAATTTTTAAGTCACGTAAAAGTCACTGGATTAGTACTTTCGGATTTGAATCATCTAAGTATGAAGTTGTACCTAAAGATTGCTCTGAT
>CANEVK010000060.1 GCA_947442115.1 Bacteriovoracaceae bacterium
GTTTATGAGATGCCAGAAAGTATCAATGTTCGCATGAAGGATAAGATTTATTTTAGAGAAGGCTCTACAGGAATTGATGATATTAATATCCAGGTTTTTGAACGACTCATCAAAATGCTGAGAGAAAATACGTGGCATGTCATGATTGAAGGCCATGCCCAAGCGGGAGAAGTGTCTGCTAAAGACAAAACGATTGATGCTTATATGCTTTCTTCTCAGCGGGCCTTGGCCGTGGCCAAATCACTGATACAACGTGGTGTTTCTCCAGATCGGATCACCATAGTTTTCTATGGAGATTCTCGACCTCAACAAAAAGTAAGCGAAAAAATTTCTGATCGCCGAGTTGAGTTCTTGATCAAAAAAATTGATCTTAGATCTGAGGGTAAAAAAGTTGAAGCTCAATAATTAGAAATGAAAAGAATAGAATTTCAATTTTTAAATGCAGAAGGGTCTCTTAAAGAGGCCCTTCAACATTTATTGGGATGTTCAGGACAGTTGTTAAAAAAGTTTTTCTCTTCAAAAGAATTATCGAGAGGAATTAAAGAACGCGAAGTCCTCTCTTTACCTTTGGAATTTGTGAATCATTTACAAATTAATCCAGAATACAACGGCCCTGAAGTTAGGATCTTAAAAGAGACAGATGATTTCATAGCTCTTCACAAACCTGGTGGTATTCACTCCCATCCACTCAATTACAATGATACAAATACCGTTCTTAATTTTCTTCAGGCCTCAAATAAAATCGCAGGGCTTAAAGTTAATGAGCACCAGTATGATCGTGGATTAATTTTTCGCCTCGATTTTGAAACATCTGGTCTGATGATCATTGCAAAGACAGATGACTTTTTTGAAAAGATGAGAGGGCATTTTGAGACAGTGATGAAAAGAAAATTGTATCTGGCGATTGTGGAAGGGGAGTTTAATCAAGAGGGAGAGTGGGTGCATTTCTTTCAAGGCTCTGGTTTAAAAGGCGCAAAACAAAAAGTGAGCTCTCAAAAAGAGAAGGACAGTCATGAAGGGGTTTTGAAAGTCAAAAAAATCCTGGAGCTCTCTGGTAAATCGCTCCTTCTTGTTGAATTGAAAACTGGATTGCGCCATCAGATCAGATCTCAGCTCGCCTTCCTGGGATTTCCTATTCTTGGGGATGAGCTCTATGGGGGAAACAAGGCATCCCGGTTATTCTTGCATGCTTGGAGATATGAGTGGGATCAAGTGGTGGAGGATGAAAATGCCGATTTATTTGATTGTTTCTTTGACTTGCACCGTGCTTTTCAAGTGAGTCATGATGTGCTCAGAGCTCTCAAGGGTTGAGAGTTTCACTATAAATTTTCCCTCTGTAACTGCATCAATAACTAACTTGCTATGTTCAAGATGAAATCTCACGAAAAAAACTTTTTCTAAAATATCAACGGTCGAATTTCTTGCTAAGAAGGCCATATGATTGGCCAGCTGCCGATAGAGGAGTGGTTTAATATTTTCAACATCCTCAGGGATCGCTAATTCTTTAATTTCAACAGCTAAATTGTTCCCTTCACAATAAATCTTCCAATTCTCAGGGATACGTTTTTCAAGTCGCACAATAACAGCTCTGCACGACGTTGGAATGAGCTTAGGATTAGCAAAAATACCCCACTTCTCCTTGGACCCTACTTGGTACAAAAAGAGTAGGAACATAATAATTCCAATCATAAGAACTGGTTTTTTCATTAAGGAATTCCACAACATATGTTTATTATCCCGTTATTTTTTATAATTTCCACTAAAGACTTCAACGAGAAAAGCCGACAAGTATGGTCAAGAAAGCAAGAGGAAGAAATGAAAGGTTCTGTTTCAAAATTAGGAGTCGAAGTGGTTAAGAAGCTGGTGGTCCTTGGTGATAAGCAGGGAACGATAAAATTAAGTGATTTAGCGACAGAAATGGGACTTTCCTGTGAAGATACTCTGATTTTCCTTCGGGAGTGGTTCCCAGAAGGGGGCGGGGTCGAGGTCTATACCAGTAATAACGAATCCTTAGTAGACATTGATGCCAGCTCTTTAGAATACATGTTGCCACTGACGCCATCAGAGTGGATGGGCCTTTATCAGTTAATGGATAACCTGAGTCCTTCACAACTAGATAAAAATACCGCCCTTAAGTCACTTCACCGAAAAATGTCTGAAGGCCAGGCGATTCATAAGGTCATGGGGTTGTTACAAGAAATTGAAGCTTGGGATCAGGAAATCAATGAAAAACAGCAAAATCATCTAAAACAATTGGAAGCAGCAATTGAGGCCAGAGAGTTGATTGGGATAACAACAATTCATCACAAGAATTATCAAATTTTTCCCTGTCGTATTATCCATCTTGAAGGAAAGCTCTCGCTCATTGCAGAGGACATGAATGACCACTGTCTCTTGGTTGTTCCCATGTTTGAGCTTCAGGATTTAGCGGCCGTTCAATCTGCCAAATCTCCCAGGGTAACAGCTTTTGAGGTAGAAGAGTTTATTGCTGCCATTAGGTCCATGAGTGAAAAAGAAACCAGACTTATTCTAAAGATACATGACCCACAATCAGTCAATCTATTCCCTGATCATCATTTCCTAGGCAAGCCCTGTATGATCACAAATCCCCAGGGGGATCTCATCTGGGCAGCTTATGTTGAGCCTTGCGAAGATCTCTTTGAATGGTTAATTGGCCTGAAGGGTAATGTTGAAATACTGGATCCAACAAAATTCAAAGATGATTTTCTTATGTATTGTGAAGAAAAATTAAGAAAAGTTGCGTAGTATAAGGGGGATATGAAAAATCCCTCAAAGACTAGACCTTACTTTCTCCTTTCTTTTTTACCCGCCCTGGCCTATTGGCTCCTTGAGACTTATAGCACACTTGAAGTCGCACTTATTGGTGGCATTATTTTGGGTGTTATTGAAATGGTCCTTGAAAAATACTTCTCTGGACATGTTCACACTCTATCCAAGGTCAATATGACCCTGATCTTAGTGCTTGGAAGTATTTCTCTTATCGCAAGAGAGGGAGTCTGGTTTAGGTTACAACCTTTTTTTACTGGTCTTGGGATTTCAGGTTTTCTCATCATTCAAAAAATTCAAGGTCGCTCTTTGATGTTAGATATGCTCAAGGACATGGGGCAAATCCCTCCTATGCCAGAAGCTTTTTATAAATTAATAGAATGGCATTTAAGCTTATTTTTACTCGTCTTTGCTCTTTTTATGGCCAAGGTCGCGATCTATGATTCAACTGCAACCTGGCTTTTTTGGAAGACAGGAGGCTTTTACATGGCTTTTGCTGTTTTCATGATGGCAGAGATCCTCTTTTTGCGATTGAGGTTGAGGAGTCAAAAAAAATGAAGATATGTATTTTTTGTGGGGCAAGCTCCAGTAAAGATACTGAGGTTGAGATAGTGGCCAAGAGGATCATGTCCGACTTTAAAAAAAGTCAGATTGATCTTGTCTATGGTGGAGCGGCGATAGGAGTGATGGGAACCTTGGCCAGTGAACTCATGTCCCTAGGAGGAGAAGTGACAGGTGTGATTCCGCAACACCTTATGACAAAAGAGGTCGCCCATCCCGGACTTTCTCATCTTCATGTGGTTAAAGACATGCACGAAAGAAAACAATTAATGTATAAACTCTCTGATGCTTTTTTGATTTTTCCAGGTGGTATGGGGACACTAGATGAGTTATTTGAAATTGTGACTTGGAAGCAACTTGGATTACATGCAAAGCCCATCGCCATTTTAAATATAAATAATTATTTTGATTCTTTATTAAATTTTTTGGATCATGCCGTTAATCAGGGTCTTATTAAACCAAGTGACCGACAACTTATTTACTCTTCATCAAATTGGGATGAGGTAAAAAAATATCTTACCGGATTTTAATATGTCTCAAATTGAATTACGTCCCTACAACACAAAAGATGAAAATGAGGCCCAAGAGATTGTTGATATTGCAAAAGAATATTATCAAAAATCTCCATGGCCACCGACAAAAGAAAAAGTCATGAGTGGGGGAGTTTATTATTTTAGAGCTTTTTATGAAGATCAACAGATTGGAATAACAGGTTACTATTTAAAAACACCTACGCTTGCCGAGACTGTTAAAACAACCATCTTTAAAGAATTTCAAGGCAAAAAACTTGGAACCATTCTTTCCCAAGCCATTGAAGATGAATGTAAAAAGAAGGGAGTGAAAAAAATCATGAGCACGGTTTATTATTTTAATCATGTCATGGTTCAAATCAAATTAAAGCAAGGATACACAATAGAGGGGTATCACCCGGATCATGAAGCCCCTGGTTTTCATGAGTATAGTCTGGGAAAAATTTTAAAATGAAATTTTTTGAACTTTTTAGAACATCTGCTCGAACCCTCTTTTTGGAATATGTGCCCCAGGAGGCCAGTTGGCATGTTATTTCCTGGAATTTTGATTTGAAGAATACTCAAAATCGAATTTGGGTCATAGAAGTTCAGGGGAAAAATCCGCAAATAATTGAGTGGGAAAAAGGGAAGACGGAAGAGGTTCGTTTTTTTAAAAAAGAAAAACTCATTGCTCGAAAAAAAACCAATTCTTCAAGGGATGAATTTAAAGATCTTATGAACGTATCAATACATGCGACAATTAAGCATGGGTTGGATCTCTACAAAGATTTTTTGCTGGAACCCTTTCCTGGGGCAACAACTGTTGATTACCAAAATGAAATGAAGGCCCTCCAGTGGATTCAAGCTTCATTTGGGACAATGTCTCGGGCCCTTGATCAATTTGAAACTCGCAAAGATCTCATTTTGACCGCCGCTATCTTTGCCGGTCTTGAACCCCAAACGGGTTTAAAAGTTTTGAGAGTGATGGCCTTTAATCTGGATATCTTTTGTTACTTTCAGGATGATTTGAGTCTTCAGTTGACTATTTTTGATGACAAAGATTTAGGACATGGTGGAGCAAAATCCCCCACTTTTCAGCAAAATATCAAAGTTACAAAACCACAAATCTATGATGAAATAATAAAACTTGTGCATAAAATAGCTTCCGTCGGAGAAATCGTTTGATCAGTTTTTTTGTTTTAGTCATTGTTTATTTTGCCTTCTCCTGGGGTCTTCCTTGGCACAAAATTCCATCAACAATTTCTTTTTCATATGTCTTTGATCTGCTCTTTGCTTTAGGTGTTTCTTTTTTCTTTCGCCTTCCTTGGAAGTTCAAGTGGGATATTAATAAGCAGACGTTGAAAGCTTTAGGGGAAGTGTTCGCCCTGGCCTTAGGTGCTATTGGTGCCATTTGGTATATGGATATAGAACTTCCTTTTAGACTCGTTCAAAACCTAGAGTGGCACTTGCTCATTTTTGCCCCCATTTTAGAAGAACTCGTCTTCAGACAAACTTTCCAGAGAGTTCTTATTGCTAATGTTGGTGGGAAGCGAGTGACCTCAATGCTTGTGGCGGCTATCTTTGCGTTTTCACACTTAGTTGGTCTGATGGTACTACCGGTTGAATATGTTCCCTTTATTGGCTTTCAAGTTTTCTATACTTTTGTTCTTGGTGTTATTTGTGGTCAATCACTACTCAAATTTCACTCCATCCTAGCTCCCATAGGGATGCATTTTATTTTTAATTTATGCTTTTATCTTGCTCTGCAGCTAGAGGTTATCTAGGTCTGCCCTTTTCTTTACTTTAAATCCTCTCTTTGCTATATTGCGCAAAAATTATCCCCCAGTCTTAGACTTAATAACTAATGTTTTGAGGGCCCTATGGAAAACACAAAATTGCCAACTGTAAAAGTTGGAGAACTCGAATTTCCCCCGCGTAAAGTTTGGATGAAAACTTATGGCTGTCAGATGAATTATCATGACAGTGAGAGAATTATGTCCCACTTGTCAGGAATGAATTTTACAGTGACTGAGACTCAATCTGAGGCAGATCTTGTGATTTTCAACACCTGTGCCGTACGAGATTTAGCAAACCAAAAATTTTACTCACATTTAGGTGAAACAAAAAAACTTAAAACCAATCCAGAGATCAATCCTGAAACAGGACTTAAAAAAGATGTGATCGTTGCTGCTGGTGGGTGTATTGCACAGACTGAAGGTAAGGATCTTATTGCTAAATATAAGCAACTCGATTTCGCTTTTGGGACTGATGTTGTCGATAATATAGGAGAGATGGTTTATCGCGCCTATGCAGGTGATAAAAAATTTGCCGTCACATCTTGGGATAAGTCTGAGAATTATTCAATCGAGACCAAAATCACTCATGGGTCACCAATGGCCTTTGTTAATATCATCAAAGGTTGTGATAAGTTTTGTTCCTACTGTATTGTTCCTTTCACTCGGGGACGTGAAAAATCCCGTCGCCTAGATGAAGTCGTAAAAGATGTGAAAAGATTAGTTGAATTTTCTGGAGTTCAAGAGGTGATGCTTCTGGGGCAAAATGTAAATTCATTTGGAAAAGATAATGAAGAGTCATTGGCTCAATTAATTCTTGAGCTAGATAAAATTGAAGGTTTACAGCGTCTTCGTTATACCACGTCACACCCTTACGATGTGACAGATGATCTTGTCGAAGCACATAGAACGGCAAAAAAACTCGCCAATCATTTGCACTTACCAGTCCAGTCCGGATCAAATACCGTTCTCCAGCGAATGCTTCGCGAATATACTATCGAACATTATATTTCGCTGATTCAAAAAATGCGTGGAGCAAATCCTGAAATGATTATTTCAACGGATATCATTGCTGGATTTCCGAATGAAACTGAAGAAGAGCACCAAGCCACGCTCAAGCTTTTAGATGAGGCACAGTTTGATTTCATTTATGCCTACACCTTTTCTCCGCGTAAAGGGACAAAAGCTGCCAGGATGAGTGATGTGCTCACGGATGATATTCGTGGTCGTCGCTTGCGGGAGATTCAGGAAAAACAATTAAACATTCAGGCCAATCTTCGAAGCCAGATGATAGGTAAAACCTATCGTATTCTCGTTGAAGAGAAAGGGCTTAATAAGGGTATTTTAAAGTGGACAGGCCGCACGAGCTGTTATCGTTTAGTGCATTTTGAGCCTGAAGTTGAGGGGAAGGACTACCAGTGGCACTGGGTTGATGTGGAGATCACCTCGGCCACAGCTTTGTCTACTCAAGGTAAAGTTATTCGAGATTTAGGTAAAAATATTCAGTGAAAATAATTCTTTTTATTATTGCCTGGATTAGTTTTTGTCTTGGAGTGGTGGGAGCATTTCTGCCAATCCTGCCAACAACTCCTTTTTTGATTTTATCGGCATTCCTCTTTTCAAAAACATCTCCAAGATTTCATCAATGGATCTTGAATCTTCCTATCGCAGGTTTGGCCATTATTGATTGGCAGGAAAATCGAGTCATTAAAACCAGAGCAAAATTTCTTTGTGCCAGCATGATCCTTCTGTCTTGTTATCTGATCTGGACCCGAGATTCGATTCATTTGGCGATAAAAATCCCTGTCAGTATGATCTTGATAGGAGTGGGAAGTTTTGTTGTGACGAGAAAAAGTCGAGTCAGGTCATGAAAATGAATCTCCTTTTTTTAATCTTGATCTTTTTTATACCTGGCTGTGCAAAGTTGAGTTATCTGACGGCCCAAGGATTTGGTCAGGCGAAACTTCAGTGGAAGGGGAGAGAAAATGCGCAGGTGCTTAAGGATCCTAAAATTTCACCCGCTCATAAACGTAAGATTGAATTAGTAGAAGATTATAAAAAATTTTTCTATTTTTATTTTGATCAGAAAAAAACGGGTATCTATTCTAAAACCACGATTCTTGATGATAAAGCTGTCACATATCTTGTGATTGCAAGTCCTCATATAAAAATGAAGGCCCATGAGTTTGAATTTCCTATAATGGGAAGCTTTCCTTACTTGGGATTTTTTAATTTAGATTCAGCAAAATCATTTGCCAGCGACTTAGAGGAAAATGAAAATCTTGTGACATGGATTCGCCCCGTTTATGCCTACTCAACTCTGGGATATCTTGAAGATCGTATTCTCTCTTCTTTCTTTTATTATGATGATCTTGAACTGGCCGAACTGATTTTTCATGAACTTTTTCACACCGTGTTTTTCATAAAAGATGAAGTGGATTTGAATGAAAACTTGGCAAACTTATACGGGAAAGAATTGCTACAAGAATTTTTTAAGGATCGACCTGAACTCGTTGAGTATCTTGAAAAAGAAAAGAAAAAAGAGAAATTAGATAGAAGAGTGGTTGAGCTTATCAGCATTCTTCAAGATGAATTTGATAAACTTGGGGCCTTCATTACTGACAAGAAAGCTGATGAGCTTACCCAAAGATTTGTGACTGAGATCTTTAGGCCAGATTTAAAATCCATGTGCCAAGAACTCATGCTTAGTCCTGATGATTGTGAGTATAAGGATAATTGGAATCAGGCGACCTTTGCAGCCTTTTTAACCTATGAAGAAGAACAAGATTTCTTAAAAGATCTTAAAGATAAGTTGAATTTAAATTTAAAAGATTTTTTAGTCTGGCTTAAAAAAGAATATAAAAGTTTTACTCCTGATAAAACGGTCATAAGTTTTACTGATCATCTCAAGGCAAAAGGTAAAGATGCGCCACTTACTTCTCATTGACCCACTTGAAAAACTAAATATAAAAAAAGATTCAAGTTTGATGCTCGCTCTTACGCTTCAGAAAAGAGGTATTGAGACTTACGTTTTTTTTGAAAAAGACTTTGCTGTCCATAATCAGGGGAAACAAAAACTCGATGTTTATAAATTTAGAGGTCATTTTAAAGATGATGGCATTTATCTAGAGTCTTTTGAATTATCCTCAGTTGAAACGATTGAGCTGAACTCAATGGATTTAGTGCATATGCGTTTAGATCCACCTTTTGATAGCCGATATTTAAGAATCCTTTGGATGCTTGATGAGTTGTGTGAAAAGGGAATCCGTGTTCTTAATCACCCACGTGGAATTATGCTCTTTAATGAAAAGCTTTATGCTTATCGCTCTGAGGGGGCGATTCCAAGCTTTATTGGATCAAATGTTAATTTAGCAGATGATTTTCTACAGCATCTGGCATTATCACCCACAGAGGTCGTTTTAAAACCCCTTGATCTTTATAGTGGAATCGGGGTTGAGAAGTTATCTCTCCTGAATTGGAAAGAGCGCTTTGTTGATAAAGTGAAAGAATTGGGTGGACCGGTTATCATGCAGCCTTTTCAAGCTGCTGTTGCACAAGGTGAGATTCGATCGCTTTATTTTGGGGATCAAGAGATAGGGACTATTTTAAAAATACCAAAATCAGGAGAATTCCTTTCCAATATTGCTCAGGGGGCGACATTTAAAAAGTACGAACTTTCATCTCTATCGCGAGAGCGTTGTGAAAAAATCGTTAAAGAGCTGGGAAAATTTGGCGTCTTTTGGGTTGCCTTCGATATTTTAGGTGACTCCATTAGCGAAGTGAATATCACCTGTCCTGGTCTGTTGGTCGAAGTTAGCTACGCCCACCAAAAGAATTTAGCGGACGTTCTTATTGATCTGATTAATCAAAAGTTTTAGTACCATCAGCGGCCACTTCAATATCCATGGCCCAGCAGTCAAATGAGCGGATATTTTTATACATGTTACAGCCGCTAAACCCTGTAGTAGCACTCCACCAGCAATTTTGATTGGCCTTCACTTGATCGACGGCGACAACAAGACCAATCTGGCCTGGATTTTGATTAATATATTGAGAAAGATCCACTGCCGATGAACAAGAATTGACTCCTGTTGTGAATGGACCTTTTGTATCAAGAAATGTCACTGCATTTGAAGCATTGACTCCGTAAACTTTTACGTAATATTGAAGCTTGGTGTATCCAGGAATCGTTGAGGCTGGCATGTTTCGTCCGTAGCACATCGTATCTGTTTGAGCAGCATCTGGTTGCGGTTTGACTTTAAAGCGAACCTTAAGAGTTGAGTCAGTCATATAAAAAACTTTTGCCTGAGCAACACTCTTTAGCATTGGAGAAGTATTGAGATAATTTGGTGCCTCTGGCGCAAAAGGAGAGTAAAGAATACTTCCAGTTGTTAGGCCGGCCAGAGTGATTGTTCCCTTTCGCGTATTAAAGGCGCTCTCCATTCCCTCAGGAATTGTTGGTTCTGAGCAAGTGCCTTGTGGTACGCCACCCGGATATTGGACTCCCCAATTTGGATTCACAGTTGTCGAAGAACCTGGACAGCCACTTGCGCTTGGAGTGAGGTTACAGTTTGTTCCGTTTGCTAAACAGCCATAGGCCCCTGGATAAACAGTACAATAGTTAGGGCAGCTAGGAAGCACTGGTGCAATACAATTGCCTCCAGAACTTGTTCCTGTGGTTCCACCTGTCGTAGAGCCTGATGTGGTTGTTCCCCCAGTAGTTGTCCCCCCAGTGGTTGTCGATCCAGCACATCCATATCCGGCCGGGTTGTTTTGGCAGAAGCCTGGGCATCCTGGACTTGTCCAGTAGCCTTGACCACTACAATTAGAGTAAGGATTTGATGAGTTCGAATTTTTTGTCACCGTTTTTTCTTGGCAGGCGGCCAAAGTCAGAGTGAATATCGCCCATAAGATGACTTTAAATTGATATTTCATAGATAGCCTTTAATAACGGAAATATTTCCGCGCTAGTTCCTTGTCAGTGCTTTTCGGAAGTTAAGTGAAAAACTTGATAAGACCAGATGTTTAAATAGTTAAGTTGTTGAAATCTTATTTGACTGCTTGGTTTTGTCGGGTTTTGACCCCTTGTAGGCGCGTCTTATTCATGGGTAAGATTAAAGAATGAATAGATCAGATTTTTTTCATTTAGTTCAGCCTCTTACTTCAAAACTCTATCGGGCCGCTTACTGCTTAATCCCTGATGATTTACAGGTAGAGCAGCTTGTCATAGATGCCTTCAATGGTTATTTAATTCGCGAGAAGAAGAACATTTTAAAACATAAGGATCTTAATCAATATTCAAAAAAAGATTTGCAGGTTCAGCGCCGAATATTTTTCAAGGGGATTTTAAAATATCTTTCTGATATTGGAGTAAGAAGATCTCTTCAAATGGCTGATCAAATGAACAGATCAAAGCCTCATGACTTTCAATCATTTTTTAAACTTGATCCTCGCGTTCGTCTAACTTTATGCCTGAGATATGATTTTCAATTCACA